>DATCPV010000001.1:0-2475 GCA_036569885.1 Gaiellales bacterium
CGCTCTCGCTGAGGGTCACGACGCGCGGCCGGCCGGTGCGCCTGGTGCTCGCCGTCGAGACGCGCTCCGGCGGGTTCGACCACGTCGCGCTCGGGGACACGAGCGAGGGCGTGACGAACCTGCGGGCACGGCTGCCGGCCACCGACCGCGGCGGGCGGGTGATCGGGCTCGTGGTCACGCTGCGGTTCGCCGACGCCCAGGCTCTGGCCCACCAGGGCATCGAGGGCGGCCTGACCATCGTCGCGAGCGGCAGCCTGCACCTCCGACCACTGCGAGTGGCGGGCACCGGCGCGGACGTGACCACCTGGAGCGGGTGGATCACGCGTGGCACCGCCCGCCCGGCCGCGCCGGGATTGCAGGCGGCGCTGCGCTATGCGCTCGACGGCAGCACGAACGGCCTCTTCCGGCCTCGCCAGCCGACCGACAGCCACCCGGTTCCCGTCATCGCGAGCCCGGCGCTGGCCACGCTCGCAGGCCCCGACGGACTGCTCCAGATGACGGCACCGGACTCGCAGACCCTCACCGTCCGCGTGGCGGCCGTGGCACAGCGCTTCCCGACGGCCGAGGGGGCGTTCGTCGTCGCAAACGAGGCGACGCTCACCACGGCCCTGAACGCCGACGATCCGGGCTTCGCCACGCCCGCCGAGATCTGGCTGGCGGTGCCACTGGACGAGCGGGCACGGGTCGCCGGGGAGCTCCGGCGCAGGCCGTTCTCGAGCCTGGAAACCGCCTCACGAGATGCGATCCAGTCGCAGCTCGCCGGTCAGCCACTGGCACACGGCCTGCTCGACGTGCTGGCGATGTCGGCCCTGCTCGCGCTCGTGCTCGGGGCCGCCGGCCTCGTGCTCGTCTGCGCAGCCGACCTCGGCGACGAGCGCGACCACCTGGTCGACCTCGAGGCGATGGGGGTCGGGCCCACGGCGCTACGGCGCCACCTCGTCCTACGGGCGCTCGTGCTCGTGATCGTCGGGATCGGCGGCGGGCTCGTGCTCGGAGCCGTGCTCTCGCGCCTCGTGATCGATCTGGTGTCGCTGGGCGCCGGCGCGGCGACGGCGACCCCGCCCCTGCGCGGCGAGCAGGATTGGGCGATCGTCGCGGCAGGACTGGCCGCGTTCGCGTTGTGCGGACTGGTGCTCGTGTGGGCCTTCGCCCGCAACGCGTTTCGGGCCCCGGTCCCGGGACGGATCGGAGGCGGCGCGTGACCGCGGCCGTGGATGCCCGCGACCTTTTCCGGATCCACCGCAGCAGCGAGGGCGAGGCCGCCGCGCTGCAGGGGTTGACGCTGCACGTCGACGCGGGCGAGGTGGTGGCCGTGCTCGGCCCGAGCGGCTCGGGCAAGAGCACGCTGCTCCGCATCCTGGCGGGGCTCGAGCGGCCGTCGGCGGGCACGGCGCGCGTGCTCGGTCACGACATGGCCGAGCTGAGCCCGCGCCGGGCGGCCGCACTGCGCGCCCGGTCGCTGGGCATCGTCGACCAGCACTACCACCGCTCGCTGCCGCCGGAGCTGCGCTGCCGCGAGATCGTCGGGCTGCAACTCGCGATGCTCGGCGCCGGCGCGGACGAGCGCGACCGCCGCGCGGGCGAGCTCCTGGAGCGGGTGGGGCTCGCCGACGCCGCCGAGACTGCACCCGGCACGCTCTCGGGCGGCGAGCAGCAGCGGGTCGCGATCTGCGCCGCGCTCGCACACCGCCCCACCCTGCTCCTGGCCGACGAGCCCGCCGGCGAGCTCGACGCGGCGAACGTCGCCGTGGCCTACCGGCTGATCGCCGACCTGGCCCGCGACCATGGCGCCACCGTCGTTCTGGTCAGCCACGACCCCGCCGCCACCGCCGTCGCCGACCGCACGGTGCACATCCGCGACGGCCGCCTGAGCGACGAGGCGTCGGGTGGGGGTGCCACCGCCATCGTGGTCGGGCGCGGCGGCTGGCTCCGGCTGCCGGAAGACCTCCTGCGTGACGCCGGCGTGGGCCGCCTGGCCCGGGCGCAGCGGCACGATCTGGGGATCCTGCTGACGCCCGCCGGCCCGGCCGCCGAGGCCCAGAGCGAGCAGACCACCGCGGCAGCTTCGTCCGCCGACCGGCCCGAGGCAGGCCCGGCGGCAGAGCTGCGCGACGTGCAGATGCGCTACGGCCAGGGGCACGGCGCCCGGGTCGTGCTCGCCGGCTACAGCGCCATCTTCGAGTCCGGGCGGATGACCGCGCTAACGGGGCGCTCGGGGTCGGGCAAGAGCACGCTCCTGCGGCTGCTGGCGGGGATGGAGCATCCGACAGCCGGCGAGGTGATCGTGCTCGGGCACTCGATCGGCGGGATCGACCGCGCCCTCGCGGCGGCCTTCCGCCGCCGCCACATCGGCGTCGTCGCCCAGGAGGCGGGCCTCGTGGACTATCTGTCGGCCATCGAGAACGTCACGCTGGCGATGGCGGTGAGGGGTGTCGGCGAGGGCGAGGCGGCCACGGAGGCGGCCCGCACGTGGCT
>DATCPV010000002.1:0-3864 GCA_036569885.1 Gaiellales bacterium
GGCCGTCGAGAAGCGCGTCGCGGTTGTCGAGGAAGATGTCGACCCAGATACGCGCGTTGGCGCCGGCGACCCGGGTCATATCGCGGAACGACCCGCCCGCAGCCGCGAGGGGATCGTGCCCGTCCACCCGCCCCGATCCGGCCTGGTTCATGAGCAGGTTTGCGAGCGCGTGCGGCAGGTGGCTGGTCAGGGCGACGAGCCGGTCGTGCGCGTCGGGGTCGATCGCCACCGGCCGCGCGCCGAGGCCGGTCACGAAGGTATGCAGGCGCCGGTGGCAGCCTGCGTCCGTGACCGCGACCGGTGTCAGAAACCAGGTTGCGCCGGCGAAGAGGTCGGCGCGGGCGTTGCGGACGCCGCGGGCCTCCGACCCGCACACGGGGTGGCCGCCGACGAAGCGCCCGTTCTGGCCGGCGGCGGCCATGAGCCGCGCCTTCGTCGAGCCGACATCGGACACCGCGCAGCCGTCCGGGGTTGCGTCGAGCGTGCGCGCCACCAGTTCGGGCAGCCGGGCGACCGGCCCGCAGACAACGGCGATCTCGGCGCCGGCGACCGCGGCCTCGAGCGAGTCCTCGACGCGGGCGGCCGCTCCGCGCTCGAGCCCGGCCGACGCCGCGTCCGGGTCGGGATCGAACGCGACCACCTCGTCGCCGCGGGCGGCGGCGGCGAGGCCGACCGAGCCGCCGATCAGGCCGAGGCCGACGACGGCAACGCGCATCAGGTCACGCCCCCCACCGGCGGCGCAACCGTCCGCATCAACTCGGCGAGCCGGAAGGCCAGATCGAGCGACTGGCGCGCGTTCAGGCGCGGGTCGCACAGGGTGTGGTAGCGGACGCTCAACTGATCCTCGAGCACCGCCTCCGCTCCGCCGAGGCACTCGGTCACATCTTCGCCGGTGAACTCAAGGTGCACGCCGCCCGGCCAGACGCCGGACTCGCGGCAGACGGCGAAGAAGGCGCCGATCTCGGCCATGATGTCCTCGAAGCGGCGGGTCTTGTAGCCCGAGGGCGTGCGGAAGACGTTGGCATGCATCGGATCGCACGCCCACACCACGGGGTGGCCGGCATCCGTGACCGCGTCCACCAGCGGGGGCAGCGTCTCCGTGACGCGTCCGGCCCCCATTCGGCAGATCAGCGTCAGCCGGCCGGGCGTGCGGTCGGGGTCGAGCCGCTGGCACAGCTCGAGCACCTCGGCCGGCGTCGCCGTCGGCCCGACCTTCACCCCGAGCGGGTTGCCGACCCCGGCGAAGAACTCGGCGTGGGCGCCGTCGGCCGCACGCGTGCGCTCGCCCACCCAGAGCATGTGTGCCGAGCAGTCATACCAGCGCCCGGTGAGCGAGTCGCGCCGCGTGAGCGCCTCCTCGTAGTCGAGCAGCAGGCCCTCGTGGCTCGTCCACACGTCGACCTCGTGCAGCCGCCGCTCGCGGGCGAGGTCGATCCCGCAGGCGGCCATGAACGCCAGGGCGCGCTCGATCTCCGACGCGATGCCCTCGTAGCGGCGGCCCTCCGGCGAGCTCGCCACAAACTCCTGGTTCCACAGATGCACCTTGGTCAGGTCGGCGAACCCGCCCTTGGTGAAGGCGCGCAGCAGGTTGAGCGTCGCCGCCGACTGGTGGTAGCCCTGCACCATGCGCTCGGGGTCGGGCGTGCGCGCCGCCAGGTTGGGCGCATCGTCGTGGACCATGTGCCCGCGGAAGCTCGGCAGCTCGACGCCGTCGATCACCTCGACCGGCGAGGAGCGTGGCTTGACGAACTGGCCGGCGATCCGGCCGACCTTGACCACCGGCAGCATCGCACCGTAGGTCAGCACCGCCGCCATCTGGAGCATGATCTTCAGCTTCTCGCGGATGCTCACCGCCGAGAAGTCGCCGAACGACTCGGCGCAGTCGCCCGCCTGGAGCAGGAACCCGCGGCCGGCCGCGACGTCCGCCAGCGCGGCCTGGAGGTTGCGGGCCTCGCCTGCGAAGACGAGCGGCGGCATGCCCAGCAGCCGCTCACGCATCTCGCGGGCATGCTCGGAGTCGGGCCATTCCGGCTGCTGAGCGGCGGGAACGGCCCGCCACGATGACGGAGACCATGTGGATGCAGGCGCTGCCATTTCGGCCGCATCCTACCGGCGTCCATGCGGCCGAAGTCCGCAGGAGCGTTGGGTACAGTGGCGGCAGCCATGACCCGCGTCTTCTCCGGCATTCAGCCCACCGGCCACAAGCATCTGGGCAATTACATCGGGGCCATCCGCCACTACGTCATCGACCAGAGTCTGGGCGAGGCGTTCTACTGCATCGTCGACCTCCACTCCATCTCGGTCGACCACGATCCGGCGACGCTCGCCGAGAACACCCTCGATACGGCCGCGACGCTCCTCGCCGCCGGTCTCGAGCCGGATCGCTGCACGCTCTTCGTGCAGAGCCACGTCCCCCAGCACTCCGAGGGCGCATGGCTCCTGGGAGCGGTGGCGACGTTCGGCGAGCTGCAGCGGATGACCCAGTTCAAGGACAAGAGCGCCGGCCGCGAGTCGGTCTCGGCCGACCTCTTCACCTATCCGGTGCTCCAGGCGGCCGACATCCTGCTGTACCGCGCCGACCGGGTTCCCGTCGGCGACGACCAGCGCCAGCACCTGGAGCTCACGCGGAATATCGCCCAGCGGTTCAACGCCCGCTACGGCCAGACGCTGACGCTCCCGGCGGCCGCCATTCCGAGCACCGGTGGGCGCGTGATGGATCTGCAGGCGCCCACGAACAAGATGTCCACGACCGGGGGCACCCCCCTGGGGACGGTGCTCGTGAACGACCCGCCCGACATCGTCGCCCGCAAGGTCAAGGCGGCCGTGACGGACTCGGGCCGGGAGGTGCGCCGCGGCGAGGGCAAGGAGGGCATCGCCAACCTGATCGAGATCGCCGCCGTGGCGACGGGCCGCACCGCCGAAGAGGTGGAGGCGGCGTACGTGGGCGCAGGCTACGGCGAGTTCAAGACGGATGTCGCCGATGCCGTCGTGGAGTACCTGCGCCCGGTGCGCGAGCGCTACCTGGAGCTGCGCTCCGACCCCGCCCACCTGCAGGCGGTGCTGGGCGCGGGCGCTCAGCGCGCCGAGGCCGTTGCCGCCGAGACGATCGACCTGATCAAGCGGCGAATGGGCTTCGTGCCGCGGGCCTAGCCGAGCACCTTGGGCTAATACGTGCGGGGAGCGCTCGCAGGCACCACCTCGGCGGCGGTGAGGGCAAACGGCATGATCGTGTGCTCGTCAGCATCGACCAGCGCCGCGCAGGTCGCGGCCGGATCGGTCAGCGACCCGACGTCGGCCAGGGTCACGCCACCAACGCTCCAGATCGCCGGCCGGTGGCGGTGCCCCTTGAGGATGAGCCGGAACCGGCCCCGGCGCAGGAGGCCCTGGAGGTCGTCGTTGGCCTCGAGCGCGTATCCGTAGTCGTCCGCGGTGATGCCGTCCATGTCGTTTCCCGCCAGGCCGTGGCAGAGCAGCACGCCCGGCGCCCGATCGAGCTCGATGCTGGGCGGCAGCGCGCGCAGGTAGGCGACGGTGGCCGGGGCGAGATCCTCGATGCGGTGGGCATCGGGGAACATGAGCTGACCCTCGAGCAGCCAGCGGTCGTGGTTCCCGCACACCGTCAGGACGTGCTCTCGCTCCAGCAGCTCGACGCACCGGTCGGGGTCGCCGGGGCCGTTGACGATGTCGCCGACACGGCAGAGCAGGTCGACCTCGAGCCCGCGGAGGTGGTCGAGCATTCGTTCGAGCGCCGCGTCGCAGGCGTGCACGTCGCCGACGACCCCGATGCGCGTCATGTCCGCTTCTTCTTGCCCAGCACCTCGGCCGCCGCCCGCTCGCCGGCGCGCACCGCGCCCTCCATGAAGC
>DATCPV010000003.1:0-6393 GCA_036569885.1 Gaiellales bacterium
CAACCCGGGGAACTCCGGCGGGGCGCTGGCCGACAGCCGCGGTCGCGTGATCGGCATCAACACTGCCCTCGCCGGCGTCGGACTCGGCCTCGCGGTGCCGATCAACGCGGCCACCCGCCGGATCGTCGGCGAGCTGATGCGCACCGGTCGCGTGCGGCGTGCGTTCGTGGGCATTGCCGGCGGCGACCGCCCGCTTCCGCCCGCGGTGCGCGCCGAGCTCGGCCGCGGCACGGCCGTCGAGGTGATCACCGTCGAGCCCGACGGGCCGGCTGCCGTGGCCGGCGTTCGCCCGGAGGATCTGATCGTCTCGGTCGGCGGGCAGCCGGTGGCGGCGATGGACGACCTGTTGCAGCTCATGCCGGGCGAGGCCGTGGGTGTGCCGGTGCAGGTGGGCGTCGTTCGGGCCGGTCAGCGGCTCGAACTCGAGCTGGTCCCGGCCGAACTGGCGGGGTAGCCCGTCAGGGAAACCAGGCGCGTTCCCAGCGGGAGACCTCGAATGGCGCTCCGGAGCGGCCTCCGATCGCGAGGATCGCCGTGCCGTCTTGGGTCGCCCGGGCGCTGCGGACGAGAGCCGGGTCGCGCACGAACACCAGCGTGCCGGCGGGGGCGTCGAGATCTTCTCCATCCACGGTGAAGACCGCGTGCCCGCTCATGACCGCGAACAGCTCCTCATGGCCGTCGGTGAGCTGGGCCTCGTCGTCGCGCTCGTCGTGCGGCTCGACCATCTCATCGCCGGCGTTGCCCGTGATCCCGTTCACCCCGAACGCTCGAATGTCGAAGTGGCGGCGCACGAGATGGAAGTTGCGCGCGCCCGAACCCTCCCCATCCGTGGCGTCCGGATAGTCCGGGTCGATGTCCGTCGCCCGAACGATGTCGGCAAGGAGCACGGCGCCGAACGGCGCTTCGCGGGGATCGGGCATGAACCCAAACCTCCCAGGTCACCCTGCCGAAGTCAACCTGTGGCGATCTTCCCGCTTGACAGTGAAGTATGTGACTGCTAACTTCCATCCATGGCAGTTGCAAAGCACCCCGAGGACGGCCGGTCGGCGCGGATGCCGGCGGCGCAGCGGCGCGAGGAGATCCTCGAGGCCGCCCGGATCGAGTTTGCCCGCGGCGGTCTGAACGGCACGGCGACCGAGGACATCGCCCGCCGGGCCGGGATCACCCAGCCCTACGTCTTCCGGCTGTTCGGGACCAAGAAGGCGCTCTACCTCGAGACGGTCGAGCGCTGCTTCGATCGCATCCAGCGCGAGTTCGACGCGGCGGCCAAGACGGCCGCGGCGGGCGAGGAGCTCAAGGCGATGGGTATGGCCTACGGCCCGCTTCTGCGCGATCGCACCCTGCTGCTGGGCCAGATGCACAGCTACGCCGACTGCTCTGACGCCGAGGTGCAGGCGGTCGTCCAACGCCGCTACGGCCAGCTCTGGGAGTGGGTCGAGCAGACGTCGGGCGCCGATCCGCAGGAGGTGCGCGAGTTCTTCGCCAAGGGCATGCTCTTGAACGTGATCGCGGCGATCGACCTCCGCGGCCTCAGTGACCCATGGGTCGCCGACTGCCTCGGCGAGATGGACCCGAACGCCTGAGTTTTTTTCCCTCCCCAACTTCGTAAGCACTAACTACTAAGAAAGGAGCACCCCGATGACACACAACGGTCACAGGACACTGTGGACGTTCGCGATCACCAGCATCGCCCTGTTCATGACGACGCTCGACAACCTGGTCGTGACCATGGCGCTCCCGACCATTCAGCGGGATCTGCACGCGTCCATCTCGGGCCTCGAGTGGACGGTCAACGCCTACACGCTCACCTTCGCCGTGCTGCTCCTGATGGGCGCAGCGCTGGGCGACCGGTTTGGGCGCAAACGGCTCTTCCTGATCGGGATCGGTATCTTCACGCTCGGGTCGGCGGCGGCCGCACTGGCGCCGTCCATCGGTGCGCTGATCGCCGCTCGCGCCCTCCAGGGCGTCGGCGGCGCAATCGTCACCCCGCTCACGCTGACGCTTCTGACCGAGGCGGTTCCGGCCGAGCGGCGCGGGCTCGCGCTGGGCGCCTGGGGCGGCATCAGCGGCCTCGGCGTCGCGCTCGGCCCGCTGGTCGGCGGCGCGGTGGTGCAGGGGATCTCGTGGCAGTGGATCTTCTGGTTGAACGTCCCGCTCGGCCTGCTCGTCCTGCCGCTGGGCCTGGCCCGGCTGCGCGAGAGCCGCGGTCCCTCGATGCGGCTCGACCTGCCCGGCGTGGCCATCGTCACCGCCGGTGCGCTGGGCCTCGTCTGGGGCCTGGTACGGGCAAACCAGCAGGGCTGGACGAGCCCGGAGATCGCCGGCTCGCTGGTCGCGGGCGTCGCCCTCCTGGTCGCGTTCGTCGCCTGGGAGCTGCGCACCTCCGCCCCGATGCTGCCGATGCGACTCTTCAAGAACCGCACGTTCTCGGCCGCAAACGGCGCATCTCTAATGATGTTCTTCGGCATGTTCGGCTCGATCTTCCTGCTGAGCCAATACCTCCAGAACGTGCAGGGATACTCGCCGCTGCAGGCGGGCATTCGTACCCTGCCGTGGACGGGCATGCCGATGATCGTGGCCCCGATCGCCGGGGCGCTGACCGACCGCATCGGCGGCAAGCCGTTCCTGGTGGCGGGACTCGCCCTGCAGGCGATCGCGCTGGCGTGGATGGCGGCGGTGCTCTCGCCGACCGTGCCCTACACCGAGATGGTGGCGCCGTTCGCGCTCGCCGGGATCGGGATGGGGCTTTTCTTCGCCCCGGTCGCGACCGTGATCATGAGCTCGGTGAAGCTGATCGAGGCCGGCCAGGCATCCGGCGCGAACAACGCCATCCGCGAGCTGGGCGGCGTGTTCGGGGTCGCGGTGCTCGCGTCGATCTTCGCCCACCAGGGCGGTTACGGATCGGCCAGCCTGTTCACCGACGGGATCAGGCCGGCGCTGTGGGTGGGCTCCGGGGTGGTCGCCGCCGGATTCGTCGCCGCGGTGATGCTGCCCGGCCGGGCCGCGACGACGGCCGAGCAGGCCGCCGAGGCGGAGCTCGAGCCGGTCACGGCCTGATCGCACTGCCGAGTGGGGCCGGTGTCCTTCGGGGCGCCGGCCCCACCGGCTCAATTCACGGGTTGGACGTGCGTGGTCAGCCCGCCGCCGGCCGCCACGTGCAGCGCGAAGGCGGGCGGCTCGTCGACAACCGCGATCTCGCCGCTCCCCGTCAGGTCGAGCTGGATCGCGAGATCAGTGCTCGGACAGGTGAACACGGTGCACGCCCCGAGGCACCCGAACATGGCCCGGTGGACGTGACCGGCCAGGACGCGGGAGATGTTTGGCGCCGGCTCGACCACCGCCGCGAGCTCGGCCCGGCTCGCGTCGTCCAGACCGATCTCGTCCATCACCCGGATCCCGGTGAGCAGCGGCGGGTGGTGCATCGCGAGCACCGTCGGGGTGTCGCGGTCGGCGGCGAGCGCCTCGTCGATGAACGCCAGGCGCTAATCGCACAGGCGGCCGCCGTCCTGGCCGGGATCGGACGTGTCGCACACCACCAGCCGCAACGGGCCGCTGCGCGCCGTGTACTGCACGAACGATCCGTGGCCCTCGCCGACGAACCGGCCCAGCGCAGCGCGCAGCGCGTCGCGGTCGTCGTGGTTGCCGGCCAGTGCGTGGACGGGCATCCGCAATGGCGCGAGCAGCTCTGCGACACGGTCGTACTCCGCCGGGGCGCCGTGGTGGACGAGGTCGCCGGTGACCAGCACCGCGTCGGGCGCCGGGGCGAGCGTGCCCACCGCTGCGACGACCGCCTCGACTCGCGCCGCGACGGCGCGGTCGCCGACACCGACCTCGACGTGGAGGTCGCTGATCTGCGCGAGGAGGACGGGTTCTTCGGTGCTCATGTTCCGGGTCGCCCTCGGTTGGGCGCGGGCAGCCTACGCCGAAGTCGCCGCCAGCGCGCCGGGAAGCTCCGCGAGCGAGTCGATGCGAAGCGTCGCCCGGGCCGCATCCGGCTCACGGGCCTGCAGCCGGCCCCACGGCCCGCGGCGAATGTGCACGGCCGCCATCCCGGCCCGCAGCGCCGGCAGGACGTCGTTGTCCACCCGGTCGCCGACGTACGCGATCTCGGCCGGGGCGAGGCCGGCCAGCCGTGCGATCGCTGCGAAGAACTCGGGGGAGGGCTTCGCCGCACCGAGGCCGGCCGACGAGGCGATCAGCGCCTCGCCGCAGTGAGCGCGCAGGAACACCTCGGTCTCGGCGCTGGTGTTGCCGGCCACGCCGACCACGTACCCGCGCTCGCGCAGCGCGTCCAGGCAGGGCAGCGCATCTGGGTAGAGATCCTCAGGCTGCAGGACGTCGGGCACACCGGCCGCGGCCCGTGCGCGCCGCTCGGCGGCGAGGTCGAACCCGGGCCGGACGAGCTCGAACGCGCGCAGATGATGCTCGCCGCGCCCGATCGTCGCGCCGAGCAGTCCGAGCATCGTCAGCGCCGACACGCCCAGCCAGTCGGCCCAGCCCGCCCACGCGCGCGACTCGTCGAGCAGCGTCTCGCCGACGTCGAAGAAGACCGCCTTCACCCGCTGATGCTAGCTGGAGGACCGCGCGCGGTTGCGGTGGCGGCGACCCGGGAGCCACGGCGAGCGCGGATGCGTTCGAAGAAGGCGCAGCAGCCCCTGGGCCGAGGGTCACCTTCCAGGTCACCCGTGTGTGTCTATTGCGGGCGGCGGGCACCACCCGAGGTTAGGATCCGCGCTCCATCCACATGGATCCGAAGGCGCAGGGAGTATGAAAGCAGTTGTCTATTCGCAGACCGGTGAGCCCGACGTGCTCCGTCTCGTCGAGCGTCCGGTGCCGGATCCGGGGCCGGGCGAGGTTCGCGTGCGCGTCTCTGTGTCGGGTGTGAATCCAACCGATTGAAGGCGCGTCGCGGCAACGCCGCGGGTGAGCCCGTCGACCCGGCCCACGTGCCCAATCAGGATGGCGCCGGTGCGGTCGATGCCGCCGTGAGGGTGTGGGCGCGAGTCTTGGCATCCCGGCGCTGACCGCGCAGCTCTGCCTGACCGCGTCAGAGTTTGGACCTCGTCGCCTGACGCCGGGCGCGCGTTTCCGCCCAGACCGTGCTGGTGGCCGGCGGTGCGGGGGCGGTCGGTCATGCCGCGATCCAGCTCGCGCGTTGGGCGGGCGCACGCGTGATCGCCACCGTCAGCGGCGATGAGAAGGCGGAGCTCGCTCGCGCGGCCGACGCCCAATCGCCAACTACCGCACCCGCGAGGTCGCCGACGAGATCCGCCGCATCGCCCCAGACGGCGTCGATGTGATTGTCGAGGTTCCATCGGCGGTCAAGGATGCTGCGGTCGCCGACGTCGTCGCGCGGCCGCGGGCCAGCGCGCTGGAGGTGGGAGCGGACGCCGGCCTGCCCTTGCAACGGTTCCCCCTCGAGCAGACCGCGGTCGCCCACGCCGCTGTCGAAGCCGGCGCCGTGGGCAAGGTGCTGATCGACGTCGGTTCGTAGCCTAGTGGTAGAGCTCCGGAGGGCCCTTGTACTCCTGCAGGATGTTGCCGCCGTCGATCACGATCGACCTGCCGGTGATGTACTGCGAGGCGTCCGAGGCGAGGAAGGCGATGAGCTGCGCGACCTCCTCCGGCGTGCCCGGCCGCCCGACGGGGGTGTGCTCCCCTGCCACCAGCTCCTCCTGGCTCGACGATCCCGTCGCGATCCAGCCCGGTGCGACGCTGTTGACGGTTACGCCCTCACGTGCGACTTCGACGGCCAGGCTGCGGGTGAGCCCGTCGATCGCCGATTTGGCGGTGCTGTAGCCGGTCGAGCCGGGGTTGGCGACCAGCGGGCCGGTGACCGAGGAGACGTTGACGATGCGGCCGTACCCTCGCTTCAGCATTGCCGGCAGCACCGCGCGCGTCACGTTTACGGTGGTGGCCAGGTTCAGCCGGATGATGTGCTCCCACGCCTCATCGGTCAGCTCGTGGAAGCGCTTGGACACTTCAGCTACGCCGGTCTGGACCATGCCGGCGTTGTTCACCAGGATGTCCACCGGGCCAAACCGGCCCACCACCGCATCGACCAGGGCACGGGTCTGATCGCCGCTTGTTAGGTCGGCGGTGAAGCTCTCGGCCGTGCATCCGGCCGCCAGCAGCTCGCCGGCCCGCTCACGGATCCGGTCGGTGGTCGCGGCGACGGCAACGGTCGCGCCCCGGCGGCCGAGTGCGCGCGCGGCTGCAAAGCCGATCCCGGTCGGGCTTCCCGCGCCCGTCACCAGCGCCACCCGGTCGGCCAGCGAGATCGGATCGGCAAACGCACTGCCGGCGCTCACGCCGCCCCAGCCGGAGCTCCCTCGACGATGGACAGCCCGGCGTCAAGCGCCTCCACAAGCATCCCGATGTGCTCTTCTCCGA
>DATCPV010000004.1:0-5905 GCA_036569885.1 Gaiellales bacterium
GGCGGCGGTTCGATCAAGATCGGCAGCTTCTCCGACCCGGCCATGGTCCCGTTCAGGGACACCTTCCTGCCCAAGTTCCAGGCCGAGACGGGCATCACGGCCAACTACTCCGAGACGAACTACAACGCCTGGTACCAGAACTCCAAGACGGACGGCCTCCAGAAGACCGGGGCCTACGACATCTACGTCATGGACGACAACTGGGTGCCGGAGTTCGCGGCCGGAGGCATCGTTCAGAGCCTCGACAAGGTCGGCCTCAAGGTCAACCCGGACATCCTCGAGAAGGGCCTCGAGCAGGGCTACTGGCCGCCCAAGTCCGGCCCGCGCCTGAAGGCGTTCGCCAACGCGACGCCGGAGCTCTTCTCGCTCGTCATCATCGACGACGTCGAGATCCTGTACTACAACAAGGACTACTTCTCGACGCCACCCGTGACGTGGGACGACATCTTCGCGGTCGCCAAGGCGAAGTCCCATCCCCCGACCCTGTACGGATGGTCGCCGCGCGGCGTCGCCGGCAACCCGATCGTGCAGACCTACCTGCCGCTGCTCAACTCCTACGGCGGCAACTTCGCAAACGACGACTGGTCGCCCGGATTCGCCGGCCCCGAGGGAGTCGGCGCGCTGGAGCGGCTGTTCGAGTTCATCCCCTACATGCCGTCCGGGATCGCGGCCTTCGACACGAGCCAGGAGACCGCGGTCATGCTGCAGGGGCACTGCACGGCCATGACCGAGTACACGGGCACGGCCCACGTGGTGGACGACCCGACCCAGTCGAAGGTGGTCGGCAAGATCGACTTCGCCGCCACCCCGAAGCAGGTCAAGAGCGGGCCGGCCATCGGCACGTTCATCTGCGGCATCGCCTCCGGCGCGCCGAACACGGCCGGGGCGGTCAAGTTCCTCGAATGGTTCACGTCGAGCAAGGTGCAGAAGGAGTTCGCTGGCACGGGCAGCGCGGCCGTGACCGGTTCCGCGCTGCGTGACCCAACGCTGTCGGCCAAGTACCGCTGGCTGCCGGCGATCGCCGATGCGGTCGACAACTCCATCCCCAAGCCGCGCACGCCCGACGAGCCCAAGATGGAGGACCTGCTGGGGACGGCCCTGAACCAGGCACTGGTGCAGGCCATCTCGCAGAAGTCCGGCTACCAGCAGATCGCACAAACGCACCTGACCACCGCAGCCAACCAGATCACCGCCTACCTGAAGGCCCAAGGCACGTACTAGGCGATGACGCGGACGGCAGGGCCTGAGAAACAGATACGGGACTGGCGGGTGAAGCGATTCCTCGCCAGTCCCTACCTGCTGCTGGTCCCGGCGGCGGTCGCGCTCGCCGGGGTGTCGGTGTACCCGCTGTTCTACGGAGTGCGCGCCAGCATCACCCACTACCTGTACGGGCGTGACTTCGGCTTCAACGGGCTGACGAACTACCGCGAGATCTGGCACGACACGTTCTTCCGCCAGGCGATGGAGACCACGCTGAAGTACGTGGTGATCTGCGTGGTCATCGAGACGGTGCTGGGCCTCGCCCTGGCGCTCCTGGTGTCGCGAGAGATCCGCTTCGGCGGGCCGATCCGGGTCGGGCTGATCCTGCCGATGACGATCGCGCCCGTCGTCGTGGGCGTGATGTGGCGGCTCCTGTACGACTCCGGGGTGGGGGTGACCGACCCGCTGTTCCAGCTGTTCGGCTTCAGTCCGCCCGACGTGCTCGCCCACAACGGGACGGCGTTTGCCAGCGTCGTCCTGGTGGACGTGTGGGAGTGGACGCCGCTGATCTTCCTGATCCTGCTCGCAGGCCTGCAGTCGCTTCCGCAGGAGCCGCTGGAGGCGGCGCTCGTCGACGGCGCCGGCCGCGTGCGCCTGTTCCTCGACCACACGCTGCCGCTGCTGCGCCCGGTGCTCCTGGTCGCGATCGTCCTGCGCACGATCGACGCCGTCGGCACGTTCGACCAGATCTACGTGCTCACGCAAGGCGGGCCGGGCACGTCCACCCGCCTGATCTCGATCTACGCCTACAACACCGCGTTCCTCTTCACCCAGTATGGCCAGGCGGCGGCCATGCTCATTGCCCTCCTGGCAATGGTGATGCTGCTCATGCTGGTGGCCGTGCGCATGCTCCGAAAGACGGTCCGGTGAGCGGGCGCCTGCCCCGGATCGGCCTCTACGCCGTGATCGCGCTCATCCTGGCGATCGCCATCTTCCCGTTCTGGTGGATGCTCGACACGTCGTTCAAGCAGCCGGTCGACATCTTCGGCGGCGTCACCCTGTACCCGCACCACCCCACCACGAGCAACTACTCGCGCCTCTTCAACACCTACCACTTCGGGTCGTACCTCCAGAACAGCCTCGTCGTCGTCACGATCTCGGTCGCCGTCAGCCTGACCATCGGCACGCTGGCGGCGTACGCGCTCGCCCGGTTCCGGATGCGCTTCGGGCTCAACCAGTCGGCGCTCGTTGTGGCGCTGCTCGTGCGCATGATCCCCGGCATCCTGCTCGTGATCCCGCTCTACATCACCCTGGCCAAGTGGGGTCTGCTCAACACCCGGCTCGGGCTGATTCTGATCTACTCCGGCCTGAACACGAGCTTCGTGATCTGGATGATGCAGAGCTTCCTGGCCGAGATCCCGCGCGACATCGAGGAGGCGGCGATGGTCGACGGCGACTCGCGCCTGTCCGCCCTTGTGCGCGTGGTCGTGCCGCTGGCAGCGCCGGGCCTGGCCGCCACCGCCATCTTCAGCGTCATCACCACCTACAACGACTTTCTGATCGCGCTCTCGCTGACCTCCACGACCCAAGCGCAGACGGTGCCCGTCGGCGTCTCGACGCTGATCGGGAAGATCCAGATCGAGTACGGGCCGATGGCGGCCGCCGGGGTGATCGGGGCGCTTCCGATCGTGATCTTCGCCCTGGTGGTGCAGCGCCACTTCGTGCGCGGGCTGACACTGGGCGCGGTCAAGTGACGACCGCGCGGAGGACGATGGCGCAGGCGCTGGTGGCGTTCCTGGCCGCGCAGCATGTGGAACGCGACGGGGTGCAGCAGCCGCTCTTCGCCGGGGTGCTGGGCATCTTCGGCCACGGCAACGTCGCCGGCGTCGGCCAGGCCCTGCAACAGCACGGCGGCCTGCGCTACGTTCTGCCCCGCAACGAGCAGGCGATGGTGCACACCGCGGTCGCCCACGCCCGGCACCGAAACCGGCTGCAGACCTGGGCGTGCACGTCGTCGATCGGCCCCGGCGCGACGAACATGGTCACCGGCGCGGCGCTGGCGACGATCAACCGCCTGCCGGTGCTGCTGCTGCCCGGCGATGTGTTCGCCTCGCGCCGGGTGAGCCCGGTGCTCCAGCAGCTCGAGGTGCCCGGTAACCCCGACGCCTCGGTCAACGACGCCTTCCGGCCGGTCAGCCGCTTCTTCGATCGCCTCAACCGCCCCGACCAGCTCCCGGCGTCGCTGCTCGAGGCGATGCGCGTGCTGACCGATCAGGCCGAGACGGGGGCGGTCACGATCGCGCTGCCCCAGGACGTGCAGGCCGAGGCGCACGACTATCCGCAGGAGCTCTTCGCGCGGCGGGTATGGAGGATCGCGCGGCCGGTCCCCGACGCCGACGCAGTGCGGGCGACCGCTGCACTCGTGCGGGCCGCGCGGCGGCCGCTCATCGTCGCCGGCGGCGGCGTGATCTACGCCGAGGCGACCGGCGCGCTGCGGGCGCTCGCCGATGCGACGGGCATCCCGGTGGCCGAGACGCAGGCGGGCAAGGGTGCGATGCCCTACGACCACCCCGGTGCGCTGGGCGCGATCGGCGCGACCGGCACGCGGGCCGCGAACCTCGTCGCCCGGGACGCCGACCTGGTCATCGCGGTGGGCACGCGGCTGGGCGACTTCACCACCGCCTCGCGCACGGCGTTCCAGGATCCGGGCGTGCGGCTGGTGGCCTTGAACGTGGCCGCCTTCGACGCCCACAAGCTGGGCGCGCTCACCCTCGTCGGGGATGCCCGGGCGGGCCTCGAGGCGCTGGCGACGGCGCTCGCCGGCCACCGGGTCGATCCGCAGCACTCCGAGCTGGCGGCGCGGCTGAACCGCGAGTGGGATGCCGAGGTCGGGCGGCTGTATACCGGCGAACCGGGCGGGCCTGTCGACCAGGCCCAGGTGATCGGGGTCGTGAACGACACGAGCGAGCCGCGCGACGTGGTCGTCTGCGCCGCGGGCAGCATGCCGGGCGACCTGCACAAGCTGTGGCGGACGCGCGATCCCAAGGGCTACCACGTCGAGTACGGCTACTCGTGCATGGGCTACGAGGTCGCCGGCGGCCTGGGGGTGAAGCTCGCCGACCCCGACCGCGAGGTGATCGTGATGGTCGGCGACGGCTCGTGGCTCATGATGTCGTCGGAGATCGCCACCTCGATCCAGGAGGGCGCGCGCCTGACCGTGGTGCTGATCGACAACCACGGCTTCGGCTCCATCGGCGGCCTGTCCCGCTCGCTGGGGTCGGAGGGGTTCGGGACCGCCTACCCCAACGAGGTCGACCTGACCGCGAATGCGCGCAGCCTGGGCGCCCAGGCGGTGCGGGTCGAGACGACTGCGCAGCTGGCCGCGGCGCTTGCCGACGCGCGTGGAGCCGACCGGACGACCGTGATCGTGATCGAGTGCGACGCCGGCCGCGGGGTCGGCTCCTACGAGTCGTGGTGGGACGTGCCGGTGGCGGAGGTCTCGACCATGCCGGCCGTTGAGCGGGCGCGGGCCGAGTACGAGCGCGAGCGGGCCCGCGAACGTGACTTCATGGGCGGCGGGGATGACTGAGCGGCTGCGCGTGGGCGTTGTCGGGGCCGGGATGATCGCCCAGGTGGAGCACATCCCCAACCTGCTGTACCTGAGCCCTCTGTACGACCTGGTGGGAGTGGCCGACCCCTCCGTCGTCGTGCGGGCGGCCATCCGCGAGCGCCACGGAGTACCGGGCTACGCCACCGCGGCCGAGCTGATGTCCCAGCCGCTCGACGCGATCATCGTCGCCGTGCCCGACCCGCTCCATGCCCAGACCGTGCTCGATGCGCTCGCCGCCGGGCTGCACGTCTTCTGCGAAAAGCCGCTGTGCTTCACGGAGCCCGAGGCGGCCGCCATCGCCGCGGCGCGCGACCGGGCCGGCCGCGTCGTCCAGGTCGGCTACATGAAGCGGTTTGACCCCAACTACGAGGCGGCGCTCACGTACCTGCCCGAGGGCGGGAGGGGGCTGCGCTACATCTCGGTCGAGGTCAGCGACCCCGACTCGTGGCCGTTCGTCGCCCACCGGCCGCTGACCCGCGCCGACGACGTGCCGGCCGCGCTCATCGCCGACTCCCGTGCCCGTCAGCGCGCCCAGGCGGCCGAGGCGCTCGGGATGGAGGTCGACGGCGAGGCTCTGCGCGGATACTGCGACCCGCTGATGTCGGGCATCGTGCACTGCGTGAATGCGGTGCACGGCATGCTCGATCACATGGGGGTCGAACCGGGCGAGGTCGTCGGCGGGCGGATTTTCGCCGGCGGCGAGGGCGCCGCGGGCACCGTGTCGCTTCTGGGCGGCCGCGCGCTGTGGCACCTCGCCCAGGTGCTGGTGCCCGATGTCGGCTGGTACCGCGAGCACTATGTGCTCTGTTTCGACGACCGGGTGATCGAGCTGCAGTTCCCGTCGCCCTACCTCAACAACCAGCAGACCGACCTGCGGGTGCGGCGGTCGCAGGGGCTGCGGCTGGACACGGTGCACGTGCAGGCGGGCTACGAGGAGGCATTTGTGCGTGAGCTGGAGGGCTTCAGGGCGAGTGCGGTGCGCGGGGAGCCGGTGCGAAACACGGTCGAGGCTGCGATTCGCGACGCCCGCCTTCTGACCGACGTCGCCCGGTGCGCGATCGTCGGGATGGCCTCGTGACCGGCCACATGCACTCC
>DATCPV010000005.1:0-9485 GCA_036569885.1 Gaiellales bacterium
CCCCAGCCGGGCATACCAGCGCCACGGGCGCCGCCAGGCGGCGAACACGACCGCGGCCGACGCGATCCGCAGCCAGGCCACGCCCAGCACCCCGACGTGAGCGAAGAGCAACACGGCAAACGCGGGGCCGAGGTAGTGGAAGACGGCGCTGCCGGCGAAGTATCCCTCGGCGGGGAACGATCTGCGAAGAGCGGTCACCGTACGAAGTATCGACTGCGAAGACGGCGATCACCATAGAGATTCGATGATATGCTGCTGCTTCATCCCGACTATTCTGAGGAATTACATGGACACGGCCTACGAATCACCACTCGACCAGACGAACCGCCGGCTGCTGGCCGAGCTCGAGGCCGACGCCCGGGTGTCGGTGGCCGAGCTCGGGCGCCGGATCGGCCTCTCGGCCCCGGCCGTTAGCGAGCGCATCGGCCGGCTCGAGCGCGCCGGCGTGATCACGGGGTACCACGCGGCGATCGACCCCCGCGCGCTCGGCTTCGGCCTGGCGGCGATCGTCCGCATCCGCCCCGGTAGCCGCGAGCTGCAGCGGATCCCGCAGATCGCGGCCGAGACGCCCGAGGTGGTCGAGTGCTACCGGATCACGGGCGAGGACTGCTTCTTCGTCAAGTTGCATCTGCGCTCGATCGACGACCTGGAGCCCCTGCTCGACCGGTTCACGCCCTACGGGCAGACGACCACGTCGATCATCCACTCGGCCCCGGTGCCCCGCCGCCCGCTCCCGCTCGACACCGGGGCCAGTCCCCGAACGCCCGCCGTGACACAACCGTGACGGGTTCCGAAGGGGCCTGGCCCCGGATGCCGGTCAGCCCGTGTACGCGAAGACGACCGTCACCTGGGCCGACATCTGCTGGGTGCCGCGCTTGATCGGCACATTCACCGCCGTTGGAGCCGCCGCCTTCTCTGCGGAAAGGACGCCGTAGTAGGGCTGCGAGGCCTGGGTCTCGTCCACGGACACCACACCGCTCACGTGCAGGCCCGCGGCGGCTGCGGCGGCGTCGGCCTTCGAGCGGGCATCTCCGATGGCCGCTCGCAGCGCGGCGTTGTACGACCGCCGCTGGTCGTTGGTCGAAAAGTCGACTCCGGAGCTCGACTGCGCCCCAGTGGCGGCGCCGTCGGCCAGGAGCTTGCCGATCTTCGACACGTCGCGCACGGTCACCGTGAGGCTCTGGTCGGCCGCGTAGCCGGAGAGTCCCTGGCGCTTGTAGCCATTCACGC
This sequence comes from Gaiellales bacterium, assembly GCA_036569885.1. GTDB lineage: Bacteria > Actinomycetota > Thermoleophilia > Gaiellales > JAICJC01 > JAICJC01. The sequence continues at coordinate 1,231 of DATCPV010000005.1, forward strand.
CGTTGGTCTGCATCTCGATCCCGGGCACGCCGTCGGCGTTGAGCTTGGCGATCAGCGAATGCATCGCCTGGCTGGCCTGGTTCTGGGCGTCCAGGAGGGTGTCTCCCGTGCCGTGGGTCGAGAACGAGATGGTGCCCTGGTCGGGCCGCATGGTGGTGGTGCCGCTGCCCGTGAAGCGCATGAACGGCTGCAGCATGCCGCTCGCGCGCGGCGACGACGCGGCGGCGGGCGCCGTCGAGGTGTCGTGCAGGGCCTGGTAGCCGGCGATTGCGAGCACCGCGACGGCGGCGGTCGTGATGAGTTGACGGACGTCGGGCATTGGCGGTTCCTCCATGGCAGGCGGTGAAGATGCACCTGGTTTGACCGGGGTTTCGGCCCCGCGGTTCCCGGTGTCCGTCCGACCCGGGACCTACCATGAGCAACGATGGACGAGCGCAAGCATGAGCTGGCAATGGCGATCGATCTGCGCCTGGCGGACCTCTGGGCAGAGATCTTCGAAGTCGAGCCTTCGCGGCTCGACCCGGAGCTCTTGGGCTGGTTCCTGCGGGCGGCCTACGGGCAGGGCTACACCGACGCGCTGCGCGAGACGCGACGGGGCCAGTTGTGCCTCGATCTCGGCTACCGCGTGCCCGATCCCGCGGCCTGACCTGCGGCGCAGGGGGACGGTGGTAATCTGACCGCCATGTCCCCGCGTCCGCGCCTGGTCGTCGCTCTCGTGGTGGGGTCGCTTCTGGCCGTGTTCCTGGCCTACCAGGCGCTGTTCAACTCGGGGACGCTCCTGGTGTCGGTGGCGCAGCTTCGCAGCGACACCGACGGCGCCGCCCAGAAGCAGGTGACGCTCACGGGGACAGTCGTGCGCGCCTCACGCAACGGCAGCCCGATGCGGTTCGTGCTCCGCGACGAGTCGTCGCGGCAGACGGTGCCGGTCTCGTACAGGGGATCCGTCCCCGACGCCTTCCAGACATCGCGCCGCGTGATCGTGACCGGCCGGCTGGAGCACGGGGTGTTCGTGGCGAAGCCGGACACGCTCCTCACGAAGTGCCCGAGCAAGTACACCTCCGGCGGCTCGTAGGAGGCTCGTCTGACCACCGTCGGTCGCGTCGCCCTCTATCTACTGTTCGTGTTGGCGGTGTACGCCACCGCGGGCGGCGTGATGGCGGGCCTGCGGCGAGACCGGCGGACGATGCGAAGTGCGCAGAATGCGTTCGCCGCCGCGGTCGTCTCGGCGTTGGTTGCGATCGCGGCGCTGGAGTACGGGCTCGTCACCCATGACTTCTCGCTCAGCGTCGTCGCCGAGCACACGAGCCGCAAGCTGCCGCTGATCTACACGATCACGTCGCTGTGGGCGAGTCAGGAGGGCTCGCTGCTCCTCTGGCTGCTCGTGCTGACGGGCGCCGCCACCATCGCGCTGCACCAGAACAGGCACCGCAACCGTGAGCTGATGCCGTGGGTGGCGGCGGTCATGGGCGCGATCACGGTCTTCTTCGCGGGAATGGCGAGCTTCGTGTCGTCGCCGTTTGCCCACGTCGCCGGCGCCGTGCCGCGCGACGGCACCGGGCTCGACCCCTCGTTGCAGAACATCTACATGGCCGCCCACCCGCCGATGCTCTACCTGGGCTACGTGTCGATGTCGGTGCCGTTCGCGTTTGCGATGGCGTCACTCATCACCGGCCGCGCCGACGCGCGCTGGCTCGTGTCGGTGCGGCGCTGGACGCTCGTGTCGTGGACCGGGCTCGGGATCGGCATGCTGCTCGGCGCCCACTGGGCCTACGTCGAGATCGGCTGGGGCGGCTACTGGGCCTGGGACCCCGTCGAGAGCGCCGCCCTGATGCCGTGGCTGGCCGCGACGGCCTTCCTGCACTCGATCATGGTGCAGGAGAAGAAGGGCATGCTCAACGTCTGGAACATGGTGCTCGTGATCGCGGCCTTCGCGCTGTGCCTGTTCGGCGACTTCCTCACCCGCAGCGGCGTCGTGCAGTCGGTGCACTCGTTCGTGCAGTCGGCGGTCGGGCCGTACCTGCTGGCCTTCCTTGCGGCGGTGCTGGCCTTCTCGGTGGGCCTTCTGATCGTGCGCCTGCCGACCCTCCGGGCCGACCACAAGCTGGAGTCGGTGATCTCGCGCGAGGCCACGTTCCTGTTCAACAACCTCCTCCTGCTGGCCCTCGCCTTCGCGATCCTGTGGGGGGTCGTGTTCCCGATCCTGAGCGAGGCCGTCAGGGGCGTTCGGGCCACGGTCGCCGCGCCCTACTACGACTTCTTCCTGGTCATCTTCGGCCTGCCGCTGCTCGCGCTGACGGGGATCGGGCCGCTGATCGCCTGGCGCAGGGCGTCGCCCCGCAGCCTGTGGCGGATGTTCCGGTGGCCCGTGATCTCGGCCCTCGCCGGGGCCGTTCTGCTCTGGCTCGCCGGCTTCGGGTCGAGCCCCGCGGGCCTGACGGCGCTCTCGCTGTGCGTGTTCGTGACGGTCACGATCGCGATCGAGTTCGCCCGCGGGACCTCCGCCCGGCGTGCGCTGGCGGGCGGCTCCTGGCCGCGGGCGCTGCTCGACCTGATCAACCGCAACCGGCGTCGCTACGGAGGCTACGTCGTCCACCTCTCGATCGTGCTGCTGGTGGTCGGCGTGACCGCGTCGAGCGCCTACTCGACCGTCCGCGAGGCGCATCTTGCCCCGCACCAGTCGCTGCGGATCGACGGCTACACGCTGCGAAACGACGGCGTCTTCCAGCGCAAGGGGCCCAACTACACCTTGGACTTCGTCCGTCTGACGGTTCTCCGCAACGGGCGTCCCGACGGCGTTCTCAACCCCGGCCAGCGTCAGTACGACACCGGCCAGGTCGGAAACGAGGTCGATATCCGCAGCAGCTACGCCACCGCCACCGACCTGTACTCGATCCTCCAGGGGGTGGACAACAACGGGTCGGGCGGGGTGTCGGTGAAGGTGCTGGTCAATCCGGCGGTCGGACTGGTGTGGCTGGCGGGGATCGTGTTCGCGCTCGGCGCGCTGATCACGATCTGGCCCGACCCGCGCGAGGCCCGCCAGCTCGCACGCCGCTACGGGGAGTTGCTTGCCCGCAGCGAGGCATGAGCACCGTCGCCACGGTGGTGGCGGTGGCCGTCCTGGTCGCCGGCGCGGTGCTGTTCGTGGCCTGGCCGTTTGCCTCCGCCGAGAGCGAGCCACCCGAGCTCGCGCTGAGCGAAACCGACCGCCGCCGCCTCGAGCTGCGCGAGCGCCTCGACGAGGCCTATCAGGCGCTCCGCGAGCTCGACGAGGAGCTGCACACGGGCAAGATCACGGCCGCCGATTGCGACCTCGAGCGCGCGCGGCTGCGGGCCGAGGCGGCGGAGGCCCTGAACGAGCTGGATCGGCTACGCTAGATGTCCAGTTTCGAGGAGGATAAATGGCCGGTTTGATGTCCCGATTTACCACGCTTTTCAAGGTCAAGGCCAACAAGGCGCTTGACCGAGCCGAAGACCCGGGCGAGACGCTCGATTACAGCTACACGAAGCAGCTCGAGATGCTGCAGAAGGTGAAGCGCGGCGTCGCCGATGTCGTCACGTCGAAGAAGCGCCTGCAGTTGCAGACGGCGAAGCTCGAGGAGAGCATCGTCAAGCTCGACGGCCAGGCCCGGCAGGCGCTCGCCGCCAACCGCGAGGACCTGGCGCGGACGGCGCTTGAGCGCAAGTCGCTGATCCAGGGCCAGCTGCAGGGGATGGACGTCCAGATCACCCAGCTCGAGCAGCAGCAGCAGAGCCTGATCGACCAGGAGCGGCGGCTGTCGGCGAAGGTCGAGTCGTTCCGGACGCAGAAGGAGGTCGTCAAGGCGCAGTACTCGGCGGCCGAGGCGCAGGTGCGCATCGGCGAGGCGACGACCGGTCTTGGCGAGGAGATGTCCGATGTCGGCCTCGCGCTGTCGCGGGCGCAGGACAAGACCGAGCAGATGCAGGCTCGGGCGGCCGCGGTGACCGAGCTGGTCGACACCGGCGCGATCGACGACCTGACCGCGCCGGCGGGCTCCGACCTCGACCAGCAGATCGCGGCGCTCACGTCGGGGAACCAGGTCGATGCCGAGCTGGCAAAGATGAAGGCATCGCTCGGTCAGGGTGAGGCCGCCGGCGAGATCGCGGCGGGCCCGGCGGCGCCGGAGACCGCACCCGAGGCCACGCCCGCCGAGGAGGCGAAGCCGTGATCGTGCGTATCCTGGGCGCGGGCCAGTTCCGCCTCGACGACTCGCTGCTCGGACGCCTGAACGAGCTCGACAACACGGTCGCAACGGCCGTCGCGGCGGATGACGACGGGGCGTTCACGCGCGCGTTCTCCGATCTGATCGGAATGGTCGAGAGCGAGGGCACCCCGGTCCCCGACGACGAGCTCGTCACGTCCGACCACGTGCTGCCGCACGTCGACACGACGCTGGAGGAGGCCCGCGAGGCCTTCGCCGGCGAGGGTGCGATCCCGGGCTGAGACCAAAAGGCCGCGTCTTCCCGGGCCGATGTGTGCATCGGCCCGGGGGAGACGGCCGGTGCGCGATGCGGCGGACAGTTGCCTGGGCGTGGCTGGTCCGGGACCGCAGAGGGCGCGACCGATTTGGCGTGTGCTGCCGCGCGCAAGGCTACGCTCGGGGTGTAAAGGCCGGGAAACGAACCGGTAGGGATCCCGTAAGGGATCCGCCGGAGCTTCTCAGACCGGGGCGTCCCAGAGCGGGTACCACCGCTCGAGCTCGGGCTCGATCGGAAGCTCCTGCTCGAGCTTGGCCTGCAGCTGCAGCTCGCGCTCGGAGTCGCGCTTCTTGTTCGGGAGCGGGACGAACGGGTAGAAGTAGCCGCGCTTGAAGTTGTAGATGAAGCGGATGTGCCCCGGCTCGAATCCGAACACCGCGCACAGGAGCTGCTCGCCGAACCCGTCGTCGGTCATCGACTGGGCGGCCACGTGGATGGTCGTGACCAGGTCGTCGAGATCCTTGTCGGTCAGCTTCAGCCACTCGTAGCCGTACTCGTCGACGCTGCGGTCCATCTTGGTGCCCTCGTCCTTGAACGCGAGCTTGACCATGTCCTCGATGTCGGTGCCGCTCTCGCGGAACCGGGCCGACGCCATCGGCTTGAAGCAGATCGCGGCGTTCTGCGACGGCTTCAGCCCGAGGCTCGTGTCGAGCGTGATCTCGGCCGTGGAGATCGCGAACAGCCGCTCGAGCGTCGGCTTGGCGACCTTCGTGCGACCGAGAATGCCGTCGAGGAACCCCACCCGGCCAATCAGAGCGTTTCGAGCTGGCGCTCGAGCCGGCGCAGCTGCTCCAGCCGGGCCTCGAGCGGGGGATGGTCCGAGACGAGCGTCGAAATGCCGGTCTTGAGCTTCGCCGGGATGATGAAGAACTGGTTCAGACCCTCGGCCATGCGCATGTCCTGCTGCGGGATGCGGCCCATCGCGCCCGAGATCTTGACCAGCGCCGAGGCCAGGCTCGAGGGCGACTTGGTCAGGATGGCCGCGCCGCGGTCGGCCGCGAACTCGCGGTAGCGCGAGAGCGTCCGGATGAGGACGAAGGAGATGGCGTAGACCACGACGGACACGATCAGGATCACCATGAACGACATTCCCGAGTTGTCGCGGTTGTTCCTGCCGCCGCCGAACCCGCCCCCGAACATGCCGCCGAAGTAGAAGCCCCAGCGGGTGATGAAGCCCGCGACCATTGCGAAGAAGCTGGCCAGCGTCATGACGGCGACGTCGCGGTGGGCGACGTGCGAGAGCTCGTGCGCGAGCACGCCCTCGAGCTCGTGCGGCTCGAGCCGGTCGAGCAGGCCCTGGGTGACCGCGACGGCCGCGTGCTTGGGACTGCGGCCGGTCGCAAACGCGTTGGGCATGTCGGTGGGCGCGATCGCGACCCGCGGCATCGGCAGGCCGGCGGTGAGGCACAGCCGCTGGATGATCGCGTGCAGCTCCGGGGCCTCGTTCTCGGTCACGATCCGCGCGTGCGCGGACGCCAGGGCGATCTTGTCGGACGTCCAGTACTGCACCACCAGGAGCCCGCCGGCGATTGCGATCACGAACGGAAGCGCGACGCCGAGCCCCTGGAGGAGCACGACGAAGAGGATCACGTACAGCAGGCCGAGCAGGAACACGCAGCCGGTCATCCGGGCAAGCAGGCCCCGGTCCCGATCGAGCGTGCCTCGTCTGCGTGCCATGCCGAAAAGTGTATCGGAGTCAGGCGAGAAAGCGGACGTCGGGCAGGTTGCGAAAGCGCTGGTGGTGCCCGAGCCCGTAGCCGACCACGAACCGCTCCGACGCGGTGAACCCGACGTACGACACGTCCAGGTCGACCAGCCGCCGGTGAGGCCGGTCGAGCAGGGTGCAGATGCGCACCGACTCGGGGCCGCGGACGTTCAGTGAGCGCACCAGGTTGTGCATGGTGAGGCCGGTGTCGATCAGGTCTTCGACCACGACGACATGCTCGCCGCGAACGGGCTGGTCGAGGTCCTTGAGAAGCGTGATCCGGCCGGGTCGCTGGTCGGAGTCGGAGTACGCCGAGAGCGCCATCGTGTCGAGCCGGTGGGGGACGGTCAGCGCGCGGGCCAGGTCGGCGGCGAACACGGCCGCGCCCTTGAGGACGGCGACCAGCACCAGCGACCGGCCGCGGTGGTCGCGGTCGATCACGGCAGCCAGCTCCCGCACCCGTGCGGCGAGGAGCTCGGCCGGGAGGTACACCTCGCCGGGCGCCGGACTGGCCGTGCGCTCGGCGAGTGCCGTCATGCCGGCCGGGCCAGGTTGTGGCGGTCGGCCAGCGCCTCGATGTCGCGCCGGTAGAGGATCTTGATGCGCAGGTCCGGGTAGAGCTCGCGCAGCAGGCGCATCTTGCGGTTCTTCTTCGTGACGAGCGACTGCTTCATCGTGGTGACCTCGATGTAGAGATCCTGGTCTGGCAGGTAGAAGTCGGGTGTGAACGCGAGCCGCACCTCGCCCTCCGACCCCGCCTCGAGCACGAACGTGTGCGGCTCGTACTGCCAGGCGATGCCGTGGTAGTCGAGCAGGCGAGACAGATCGCGCTCGGTATCGTTGGCGAAACGTGGTGGCATCCGGCGCTGCCAGCGTACTGAGCGCGTCGGACGGCGCCGCGTGGAGCGGGCTTGTCGGGGTCGGTACGATGCGGCTTCCGTGGCCGGGATCCGACCATTCGTGATCGCCCATCTGTCCGACCTCCACTGCGGTTCGCCGTACTTCGTGGAGAACCTGCTCCAGCGCGCGATCATGGAGATCAACGCGCTCGAGCCCAACGTGGTCGTGTGCTCGGGCGACCTGACCACCTTTGGGTACAAGCAGGAGTTCCGCCAGGCCCGCGAGTACCTGGCCCGGCTGGAGTGCCCGGATGTGATCACGATCCCCGGCAACCACGACTCGCGCAACGTTGGCCACGTGCACTTCGAGGAGCTGATCGGGCCGCGCGCGAGCGTGCTGCACAAGAACGGGATCACCTTCGTCGCGGTGGACTCGTCCGAGCCCGACCTCGACCACGGCACGGTGGGCCGCGGCCGCTACCCGTGGATCGAGGAGCAGTTCTCGCCCCCCGCCGACTTCCGCGTGTTCGTGCTGCACCATCACCTGCTGCCGATCCCCGGCACCGGCCGCGAGCGCAACGTCGTCTATGACGCGGGCGACACCCTGGAGGTGCTGCAGCGGGCGAACGTGAACCTGGTGCTCTCCGGCCACAAGCACGTGCCCTACGCGTGGCGCCTGGAAGACCTGTTCGTGGTCAACGCCGGCACCGTGTCCTCGCTGCGGCTGCGCGGCCACACCCGCCCCTGTTACAACATCGTCGAGATCGCGCCGAGCGAGGTGGGGGTGTATCGCAAGTACCCGTTCCACGGCCGCGAGACGCTGATCCGGTTCTCGCCCCGGACGCTCGACTACGAGAAGCACGCGCCGCCTCCTCATGACACCGCCGCGGGGCGTTCGTGATGGAGCGCGCGCTCGTCCTCGTGGACGGTGAGCACTACCCGCCGGTGGTGCGGGACGCGATTGCCGCTGCCGGACAGGACGACCAAATCGTGGCCGCGCTGCTCCTGGGCGGTACCGAGAAGCTGCGCGGCGAGCCCGAGTACGGCGTGCCGCTCGAGCACGCCGGCGCCGATGCGGCGGCCGCGATGGTCGCGGCGGCGGGGAAGCATGCGGCAACGCGGGTGGTCGACCTGTCCGACGAGCCGGTGCTGAGCGAGGCCGACCGCTTCCGGCTCATCAACCGGGCGCTGGCGGCGGGGCTCTCCTACCGCGG
>DATCPV010000006.1:0-1790 GCA_036569885.1 Gaiellales bacterium
CGTCATGGCCGAGCCCTATCAGCACTCCTACTCCGACGCCGAACCGGCGTAGCCTCGTTCTGGCCCCAAGCCGGGCCGTACAATCTGGCGATGGACTGCAGCGTGCTCTTTCTGGGGACGGCGGCCTCGGCACCCACGGCACGGCGTGGCCTCGCCGCGTACCTGGTGCGCCGTGGCGGCGACCGGCTCCTGATCGACTGCGGGGAGGGCACCCAGCGCCAGCTGTTGCGCTCGGGGGTGGGGCTGGTCGACGTCGACGAGATCCTGATCACGCACTGCCATGCCGACCACTTCCTCGGCCTGCCCGGGATGCTGAAGACCTTCGGCCTGCGCGGGCGGGAGGCCCCGCTCCGCCTGTACGGCCCGACCGGGCTGCGCGCGTTGCTAACGACCCTGGGAGCGGTGTTCGGACGCCTGCCCTACGACCTCGAGCTCGCCGAGCTGCGCACCGGTGACGAGCTGGCCCGAGACGGCTACCGGATCGTCTCATTCGCGACCGACCACACCATCCAGAGCCTCGGATATGCGCTGGTCGAGGACGAGCGGCCGGGACACTTCGACCTCGCCGCGGCCCGCCGGCTGGGTGTGCCGGAGGGGCCGCTGTTCGGTCGGCTCCAGCACGGCGAGCCGGTGACGCTGGACTCAGGCGAGACGGTCAATCCCTCGGAGGTGGTGGGCCCAGCACGGTTGGGGCGCCGGATCGTCTTCTCGGGCGATACGCGCCCATGCCGGGCGCTGTTCGACGCCGCGATCGATGCCGACCTCCTCGTGCACGAGGCAACGTTCCTGGACGAGGAGCGCGAGCGCGCGGCCGAGACCGGCCACTCGACGGCGCAGCAGGCCGCGCAGATCGCGCGTGACGCCGGGGTGCGGATGCTGGCGCTCACGCACCTCTCGACCCGCTACATGGGCCGCGAGATCGCCGCCGAGGCGGTGGCGGACTTCACCGACACCGTCGTCCCCCGCGACTTCGACACCATCGAGCTGCCGCTGCCCGAGCGCGGTGCGCCGCACGTGGTCGGCCGGGAGGACCGGGCCGCGCAGGCCACCGCACCGGCACCGGCGCCCGCCGGGTGAGCTTGGACTTCGATCGGCTCGCCGCCGACTACGACCGGCTGCGACCAGCCGGGGATGCGTGGGAGCAGCTGGCCGAGCACACGATCGCCGGCATGGACGGCTGCCGCCGGCTGCTCGATGTCGGCTGCGGAACCGGCAGGTTCGCGGTCTACGCGCGGCACCGGCTGGGCGCCCGGGTGTGGGGAGTCGACCCCTCGGCCGAGATGCTGCAGCGGGCGCGGGCTCGCCCCGATGCCCGTGGGATCGGCTGGAAGCAGGGCCTCGCCGAGCGGCTGCCGTTCCGCGACGGCTGGTTCGATGCCGCCCACATGCACCTGGTCGTCCACACGCTCACCGACCGCAGCCGCGCATTGGCAGAGATCGCGCGGGTACTCGGTGGCGGGGGGCGGCTCGCGATCGCGACGTTCGCCGGCGAGCACTTCGACCGGTTCTTTCTGAACCCGTACTTTCCGTCGCTTGCGGGCATCGACCGGGCGCGCTTCCCTGAGCCGGCGGCACTCGCAGCCGATCTGGCCGCGGCCGGGTTCACCGGCGCGCACATCGAGCGCATCAGCCAGCCCGTACGGGCCGACCCCGATGACGTGCTCGAGCGCGTGCGCGGCCGCTACATCTCGACCCTGCACCTGCTCGAGCCCGAGGAGTACGCCGCCGGCCTGCGACAGCTGGAGGCGGAGGTAGAGGCGGGCCGCGAGGCGTTCGCCTACTCGCTGGAG
>DATCPV010000007.1:0-3299 GCA_036569885.1 Gaiellales bacterium
GTTCATGACGGTCGTCTGGGACACGGTCGCGTTCCTGAGGAGCGGCGTCGAGCTCAGCGGCTGGTCCCTGTGGGCGGCACGCCTGGGTGTGCCCGTGGGGCTCGCCTTCGGCCTCTCCTACCTCTGGCAGGCCTACACCGCTCGACGCCGCTCAGACCGGATCTGGTACGGCCTGCAGGCCGCCGGCAACATCCTGATGTCGGTCGGCATGGCCACCGCCGGTGCCGACCTCGTCGCCGCCGGAGCCGCCTCGCTCGAGATTCCTCCGGTCGGCGTCGCCCTGATCGTGGCAGGGGGGCTGTTGCTGGCCGGGGCCTGCGCCTACCGGGAGTGGGGCTGGATCACGGGCGGCGGGGCCCTCCGCGAGGCGCGAACGGGTGTGCACTGGGTGCGGGCCGGGGCCACCCGGGCGGCCGGCGCCGTCGTCGACGCCGGCCGCTCCGTGGTGGATGCGCTCAACCCCTTCTAAGATGGTCGATCGGCATCAACCATCTAAGCGTTGACCGTCGCGCCGCGGATGGGAGCGACGACCTGGTCGACGCTGCCGGTGCGCACGTCGTAGATGTACCCCGACACCGGGATGCTGTCGTCGATGAACGGTGAGCTGAGGATGGCCGCGACGTCGTCGCGGACGCTCTGCTCGAGGTCGGGGAACGGCAGGAAGTCGATGTGCGAGGCGTCTTCGCCCGTCTCGTCGTGCAGCTTGGCGCGGAGATGGTCGTTGGTGAACGTGAGCATTCCGCAGTCGGTGTGATGGATGACCACAAACTCGTTCGTGCCCAGCAGGCGCGACGAGATCACGAGCGAGCGCAGCGCGTCGTCGGAGGCGCGACCGCCGGCGTTGCGGATCATGTGGGCGTCGCCGATCTCGAGCCCGAGCGCCACCTCCGGGTGGATGCGGGCGTCCATGCAGGTGACGATGGCCACCTTGCGGGCGGGCGGCATTGGCTTGTCGCCGGCGGTGAAGCTCTGCTGGAAGTCGCGGTTGGCCGCGAGCATCCCGTCGAATTCTGACACGGGCTCCCCCTTCGTTGATTGGATGCGATGCTAGCAGGATTGGATCCATTCGAGCCCGCGCTCCGGGGGCGGCGCCCGTATGCCGCGAGGCTACGATGAGACCATGTCAGCGGTCGCCCGCAGTGAGCGCACCCAGCGCCTCGACGCCCAGCTTCGCGCCCTGCCCGACCAGCCCGGGGTGTACATGTTCCGGGGCGGGAAGGGCGAGGTGCTGTACGTCGGCAAGGCCAAGTCGCTGCGTAAGCGGGTGCAGTCGTACTTCCGCCGCGACCTGCACGCGACCGTGAAGACCGCGGGCCTGGTGGAGCGGATCGAGGAGATCGAGTTCGTCGCCGCCGGCTCCGAGACCGAGGCCCTGCTGCTCGAGCAGAACCTGATCAAGCGCCACCGCCCGGCGTTCAACATCCGCCTGCGCGACGACAAGTCCTACCCGTACATCGCCGTCACCGCCGGCGACGAGTACCCCCGGGTGATGTTCACCCGCGAGCGGCACCGCAAGGGCGTGCTCTATTTCGGCCCGTACTCGAGCGCCAAGAAGGTGCGCGAGACCCTCGACGTGCTGAACCGGGTGTTCCCGTACCGGCCCTGCGAGGGGCCGCAGCCGGGGCGCCGCTCGGGCATTCCCTGCCTCGACTACCACATCGGCCGCTGCGCGGCCCCGTGCGTCGGCTACATCACCCGCGAGGAGTATCGGGCCGTGATCGACAACGTGGTCGAGTTCCTGTCCGGCCGCGTGCGCCCGCTCGAGCGGCGGCTCGAGGCCGAGATGAAGCGTGCGTCGAGTGAGCACGAATTCGAGGACGCGGCCCGATACCGCAACCGGCTGATGGCCGTGCGCCACCTGTCGGAGCGACAGGTCGCCGACCGGCCCAGCATGGGCTCGGCCGATATCCTCGGCGTCGCCTGCAAGGACGACACCGCCAACGTGCAGCTGTTTCATCTGCGCGACGGGCGCCTGTCCGACAGGCACGGCTTCTACCTCGAAAACGTGGAGGACAGCGATCCCTCGGATGTGCTGTGGGGTTTCGCGCTGGAGTACTACGGCGGCCAGGTGGCGATTCCGGGGCAGGTCGTCGTGCCGACATCGTTCCAGGACGCTGACCTGCTGGAGGCATTCCTGGGCGAGCGCCGCGGCGCGACGGTCGAGGTGCGGACGGCTCGCCGCGGCGAGAAGCGGCGCCTCGCCGACATGGCCGCACGCAACGCCGAGCTGGCGCTCGAGCACGACACGCTCATGCGCGAGCGCACACGGGCGCGCCGGATCGAGGCGCTCGAGGAGCTGCGCGAAGCGCTCAACCTCGAGGTGCTGCCCGTGCGGATCGAGTGTTTTGACATCTCGAACCTCGGCGAGTCGAACCCGGTTGCGTCGATGGCGGTGTTCGAGGACGCGGTCGCCAAGAAGTCGGATTACCGCAAGTTCGGGATCCGCCACAGCGGCGGGCAGGACGACTTCGCGATGATCGCCGAGGCGGTCGGGCGCCGGTTCGCGCGCATGGCCGCCATCGAGGCCGACGACTACGACCGCAGCTTCGCCACCACGCCCAACCTGGTCGTGATCGACGGCGGCAAGGGCCAGCTGGCGGCCGCGGTCGAGGCGATGGCCGGGTTCGAGCTGCCGCGGGTGGCGGTGATCTCGCTGGCCAAGCGGGTCGAGGAGATCTTCGTGCCGGGCCGCTCAAATCCGGTGATCCTTGACCGCAGCTCCGCGGGGCTGCAGCTGCTGCAGCGCGTCCGCGACGAGGCCCACCGGTTCGCGCTCGGCTTCCACCGCCAGCGCCGCAGCGCGGCGAGCGTCGACTCGATCTTCGACAGCCTGCCCGGTGTCGGACCCGCCAGGCGGCGGCGGCTGATGCTGCGCTTCGAGACCGCCGACGCGCTCGTGAACGCGACCCGCGACGAGCTCGAGTCGGTGCCCGGCGTGCCCGCCAAGGTCGGACGCGGCATCCACGCGGCGCTCCACCGCACCGATTGAGTGGAACTAACGCGCCCGCCCGGCCGTCCCAGTGACATGCGCCGTTCGCTGGTTGCGCTCACCCTCGTCGTGGCGGCCACCGCGGTTTTCGCGGCCCGGCCGCAGGCGGCGCGCGCCTCATGCGCCCCCGTCATCGTCTGGCACGACACCGCCTACTTCGGGTACTCGACTTCCGGCGGGCGGCCGCACCCCGTGCCGGGGCCGCGCGTCCGGGGAGCCGTCCAGCCCGCCTGTAACGACACGGGTGGCGGCGGGTCGCCGACCCCGGTGAGCGCCCGGGTGATCGCGGGCGTCCCGCCCCAGGTCGGAC
>DATCPV010000008.1:0-16086 GCA_036569885.1 Gaiellales bacterium
ACATAGGTGTCGCCCGCCATCTGCCGGACACTTTATCCGGGTCGGACAGCCTGGCGGCGACGGCTGCGCGGAAGCGAGCGCGCGGCATCGCGCAGCCGCTTGAGGTAGTCGGCGGCGCGTGGGTGCAGCGTGGTCTCGCTCATGCGTGGTCTCCTGTTCGAAGCAGCGTGTCGACGCCATCCCGAAACCGCCGCCACTCGTGGGTGAACTCGTCCAGAACTCCCTTGCCCGCCGGTGTCAGCCGGTAGTAGCGCCGGGGCGGCCCCGACGAGGACTCCCGCCACGTCGTCTCGACCACGCCGTCGCGCCGGAGCCTGCCGAGGAGCGGATAGACCGTCCCCTCGCTGGTGACCATGCCGTCGACGGCCGAGAGCGTCTGGACGAGCTCGAATCCGTAGCGCTCACGGTCGCGCAGAAGGGCGAGCACGCAGAACTCCAGCGCGCCGCGGCGCAGCTGGGACACCGCGGTCGATCGAATGTCTACCATGTATGACAAGGTACCTGGCAGCGAAGGGTTCGTCAAATCCTGCGGCGGATGCCGGTGACGGCGCCTACTAGACTGCCGCCGGATGGCATCGACCCCGGCCACGAAAACGGCGCTCGAGCCGATTCGAGCGCTGCGGTACGACAGCTCGCGGGTGTCGCTCGATGATGTGGTCGTGCCTCCCTACGACGTCATCGCCCCGGCCGATCGCGACCGGCTGGCCGCCCGCAGCGAGTACTCGGCGGTGCGCCTCGTGCTGCCCGATTCGCGCGGCCGGGCCGGCCAGCTGCTGCACGAGTGGCGTCGCTCCGGGATCCTCGTTCGCGACGAGCTCCCGGCGCTGTGGTGGCACGTCCAGGACTACGTTGGCCCCGACGGTGCCGAGGGCAGCCGGTCGGGATTCCTGTCGGCCGTGCGGCTGTCGGACTACTCCGAGGGCCGCATCCGGCCCCACGAGCAGACGCATGCCTCGGCCAAGGCGAACCGGCTCGAGCTGATCCGGGCGACATCCGCCAACCTCTCGCCGATCTTCGGGCTCTATGACGACCCTGACGGCGGCGCCACCGAGGCGCTGCAGCCGCTCGCGGCCGGCGAGCCTGCGATGCGGGTCAAGGATGGCGACGGCACCACGCACAGCTTCTGGCCCGTGACCGACGCGGCGGCGATCGCCCGGGTGCAGACGGCGATGGCCGAACGGTCGATCGTCATCGCCGACGGGCACCACCGCTACGAGACCGCCCTTCACTACCGCGCTGAGCGGCGCGCGCGCGACGGCGACCCCGACGGCGACCGCCCGTACGACTTCATGCTGATGCATCTGGTCAACCTGCGCGGGGGCGGGCTCGTCATCTATCCCACCCATCGCGTCGTGATGGGCCGTCGCGAGGTCACCGACGAGGTGCTGCACGCGTTTGACGTCTCCGAGCTCGACGCACCGCCGGCCCAGGTCGAGGAGGCGCTGCGCGCACTGCCGGTCGACACCGTCGCGTTCGCCGTCTGGCGGGGCGCCGGCCGGCCGGCGCTCCTGTGCCGCCTGCGCGACCGGGCGGCCGTGAGCATGGCCATGTCCGGCGCCCCGAAGGCCCTCCGCGCGATCGACGCGGCCGTGCTCGAGTCGGTCGTGCTCGCGCCGCTCCTGGGCCTCCTCGACCCGGCCCAGTTCGCCACCACCGACAGCATCGTCTATGTCCGTGAGCTGGGACTGGCGACCGCCCCGGTGGACCGCGGCGACGCATCGGCCGCGTTCCTGCTCCGCGCTCCCACCGTCGAGCAGGTGCGCGCGGTTGCCGACGCCGGCGCCGTCATGCCGCAGAAGTCGACCTACTTCTTCCCCAAGCTGTACAGCGGGTTTCTGATCAACCCTCTGGACGCTTGATGCACACGGCCTGGCTCGACTTCTGCCGCCGGGTGTCGGCCGACGTCGAGGCGGCCCTGGACGATCTGCCGACGCGCGACGATCGCGAGCCCGTGGTCGGCCGCGGCGAGGGCGGGGACGACACGACGATCATGGACGAGCGGGCCGAGCGGGCGGCGGTCGCCCAGCTCGAGGCGCTGCACGCCGGCGGGATCGACTTCCGGCTGGTGTCCGAAGAGCTGGGCGAGCGGACCTTCGGCGCGGGCGGGCCGTGGGTGGTAGTCGTCGACCCGATCGACGGCTCGCTGAACGCGAAGCGGCGGCTGCCGTTCTACTGCCTCTCGATCGCGTTCGCCGACGGCCCGACAATCGCCGACGTCCGCTTCGGCTACGTGCGCGACTTCGGCAGCGGCGAGGAGTGGGTCGCCGAGGCGGGCGCGGGCGCGTCTGTGGACGGCCGCCCGCTCGGCGGGGTGCGGCCCAAGGACCGGTTCGGGATCGTGGACTTCGAGGCGACCAACGCCTCGCTGGTCGCAACGGCCGCCGCCCGCCTCGACGGAAATGTCGGCCGCATCCGCATGCTCGGGGCGCTGGCACTGGCGATGTGCCAGCTTGCCGACGGCCGCGTCGACGGGGTGGCGACGCTGAAGCCCTCGCGGTCGGTCGATCTCGCCGCGGCCTGGCTGATCGTGCGCGAGGCCGGCGCAGACGTGCTGCTCGTCGACGACCCCGCGCTGCCGCTCGATCTCACCGCCCGCACCCGGGCGGTCGCCGCCCGCGACCGCGCGATGAGCACGCGACTGGCCGGCCTGGTGTACGCCGGCGATCCGGCCTGACCTACACTTTCCGGATGGTCTCTGAACCCGCGATCCGTGAGGCCCTGATCGCCGTCATCGACCCCGAGATCCGCCGTAGCGTGGTCGAGCTCGGCATGGTGCGCGCGGTCGATGTGCGCGCGGCGCATGTCGATGTCACCATCGCCCTGACGGTGCCCGGCTGTCCGATGAAGGCCGACCTCGAGTCGCAGGTGCGCCGGCACGTCGGCGCCGTCGAGGGCGTCGAGTCGGTCGGGGTCAGCTTCGACGTGATGACGCCCGAGCAGCGAACGGCACTGCGACAGCAGCTGCACGGCGGCACGACGCCGGGCCAGCAGAAGACGATCACGATCGCAAACCGCACGCGGGTCGTGGCCATCGCCTCCGGCAAGGGCGGTGTCGGCAAGTCGACGCTGACGGTGAACCTGGCCGCCGCGCTGGCCGCCGGCGGGGCCGAGGTGGGGGTCGTGGACGCCGACATCTACGGGTACTCCGTCCCGCGCATGCTCGGGATCACCCGGCGGCCGATGGTGGTCGACGGCATGATCGTGCCGCCCGTGAACCACGGCCTCAAGATCATGTCGATCGGGTTCTTCCTCGAGCCCGACCAGGCGGTGGTGTGGCGTGGGCCGATGCTGCACAAGGCGCTCGAACAGTTCCTGAGCGACGTGCACTGGGGCGATCTCGACTACCTGCTGGTCGACATGCCCCCCGGCACCGGCGATGTGGCGATCTCGCTCGGCCAGCTCCTGCCCTCGCCGGACGTCGTCATCGTGACCACCCCCCAGGCGGCCGCCCAGCAGGTGGCCGAGCGCTCGGCGGAGGTCGCCGGCAAGACCGGCATGCACGTGGCCGGGGTGATCGAGAACATGAGCTTTGTCATCTGCCCGTGCTGCGGGGAGCGGTCGCACGTGTTCGGCCAGGGTGGCGGCCGCGCACTCGCCGATCGGCTCGAGGTGCCCCTGCTGGGAGAGATCCCGCTGGACGAGCCGCTGCGGGTGGCCTCCGATGCCGGCCGGCCGCTCGTACTCGACGATCCCGATTCGGCCTCGGCACGGGCCATCGCCGAGGTTGCCGACGCGCTGCCGGGAGCGCTGCGGCCGCGCAGCGGCGCCGAGCGGATCGGGCGCCGGCTCGGCGTGACCGGCTAGTTCGCTCGCTCGCGCAGGACCCGCAGGAGGACCGGATCGATGCGGCCGGGTGACAGCCGCTCCTCCAGGTTCTCCATCCCGGCCCACGTGCGCAGGCCGGCGTCGATCTCCGCGCTATAGCCGAGCCGCTCGAGCAGGTCGGACAGCTCTGCGTGCACCTGCTCGATCGGGATCAGCTGCTCCTCGGGCGTACGGCCGAACAGCAGGTTCTGGATCGCGTAGAGCCGCTGCAGTTCGGTCACCGGGTCGGGGTGGTCGTCGACGCGGAGGTCGATGAGCCGGTCGTTGTTGCCGCCGTATCCGCCCCCGCTCTGGCGGATGACGACCGCGGCCGACTGGCGCCCGCGGCGGTCTCCGCCGGCCTCGTCGCCCGCCTGAAGCGCCGCCAGCATCCGCTCCACCAGCGGTCCCTCGGTCGACTCGAACGTGTCCGCGAGCGCCGCCACCACCGCCGGCCCGGCCAGCAGGTTGCCCTGAGCGGCATAGCCGTCTCCGGCGCGGCCCCCGGCCCAATCGAAGCAGCCGGTTCCCGTGAACGTCGCGCTGCCGCCGGCGGCGTCGACGACGCCGATCTGGCGCTCCTGGAAGTCGGCGTCGGTGCCCGTCAGCCGGTCGATCGTCTCCTGCGCGGTTGCGCCGGAGGCGAGCAGCTCAAGGCCGTCCGGCCCGTACGGGAGGTTGGCGAAGGCCTGCGTCGCGACCGCACCGGTCTCGGCCTGCGCCCACGGCACGATCGCGCCGACCGCGAGGAACTTCGACGCCACGACGACGCCCCACTGGCCCTGGTCACGGTCGCAGGCGACCAGTGAGAACGTCACTCGAGCGTGTCCCCCGGGGCGAGCTCGTCGACGATCACATCTGAGAGACCGCGCTTGGCGAGCTCGTCGCGCAGGCCCTGCGGCGTGCCCGACAGGGCCGGGAACGTGCCGTAGTGCATCCCCAGCACATGCTTGACCCCGAGGAGCTCGACCGCCTTGGCGGCCTCACGCGGCCCCATGGTGAAGAAGTCGCCGATGGGCAGCATGGCGAGGTCGGGCTCGTACAGCTCTCCGATCAGGGCCATGTCGCCGAACACGCACGTGTCTCCGGCAAAGTAGATGCGATAGCCGTTCTCGAGGCTGATGAGCAGCCCGGCAGGCTCGCCGGTGTAGATGGTCGAGCCGTCGGGGCCCTGCACGCTCGAGGAGTGGTGCGCATCGGTGAGCGTGACCGTGATGCCCTCGGCCTGATGGGAGCCGCCCTTGTTGAAGCCGACCGCCTTTTCGACGCCCTGGCTCTCGAGCCAGTCTGCCAGCTCGACCATGGCCAGCACGCCCGCGGGCTGCTTCTCCTTCGCGAGCCGGACGACGTCGCCCGTGTGGTCTGAGTGGCCGTGGCTGAGCAGGATCAGATCGAGGTCGCCCGGATCGCGCTGCGCCTCCGGCGTGGCCGGGTTGCCGGTGATCCAGGGATCGATCAGCACCCGCTTTTTGCCGGGCGTTTCGAGCAGGAAGGTGGCGTGGCCGAGCCACGTGAGCTTGACGCCGTTTCCGAGGGACATGGGTGCTCCTGCGGGTCGTGGGACTGGATCGCAAACATAGCCGAGACAGGGTCGGCGGCTGTGTCAGGCGGCAGGCCTTCACCGGGCGGCCCTTGGAGTGCTACGTGAGCTTTTGCTCGATCATCATCCGTTGCACGCCCGGAAGCTGGAGCACGCGGGCGTAGTGCGCCCCGACATTCGGTGAGTCCCACGCCGGCGGATCGAGCTTTCGCGCCCAGTGGGTCAGCATGTGGAGATAGATGTCGGCGGCTGTCCGCTCGTCGCCGACCAGCCATGGCCGCGTTGCGAGCTCGGCCTCGATCCACTCGATGTGGCGCCGCAGGCCCACCGACGCGCACGCTCGCACGGCGGCTGCCCCTTCAGGCGCGGTCGTGTACCGCTCGGGGGCGTACCAGTGCATGTACGTGGCCTGAAAACCGTACGAGAGGTAGAGGAGCCACTTATAGAGCTCTGAGCGGGCCCGGGTTCCAACAGGCGCGCCGAGGCCGGCCTCGGGGAAGCGATCGGTGAGGTGCAGCATGATTGCCACGGACTCGGTCAGAACCAAGTCGCCGTCCTCGAGAGTTGGCACCTGTCCCCACGGGTTGAGCGCGAGGTACGCCGGCGGCCGTTGTCCCGCCTCGTCCTGCTCAACCAGCGCCAAGGTGTAGTCCGCACCGGCCTCGGCAAGGGCCGCGTGGGGAGCCATCGCAGCGGTGCCGGGGATGTAGTGGAGTTTCAGCATTCGTCGGATGGTCTGGGAGCGCGCCGATCTCGGCTATCCCGCGGTCAGCAGGAAGTCGAGGCAGGCGCCGTCGGTCCCGAGGTCGACGATCGCGCCCCGCAGCACGTCGGCCGAATACTCGCTGCCGGGGTTCAGGCAGAGGGTCGCGCCGATCTTCTGCGCGCCGCGCGATTCGTGGATGTGGCCGTGCAGCCCGACCGACGGCTGGTACTTCTTGATCGCGTCGCGCACCGCCCTGCTGCCGACCGGGACGAAGCTCGGCCGGCCGCCGTGGAGGACCGGCTTCAGGTTCTTGTCGAGCTCCGGCGCGGTGTCCAGGCCCGACGCGTAGGGCGGGTTGTGGAAATTCGCGATCGTCTGGCGGCCGGGCTCGACCCTGTCCATCATCGCGGCGATCCGCTCGCCCAGCTCCTCTTCGGGGTACTCGCGCTCGGTGTCCCACGGCGTCGGGGTGACGTCGCCGATGCTGGCCAGGACGGCGGGCCCCAGGTCGCACAGGGTGCGCTCGGGGCACTCGATCCGCTCGGCCCGCTCGAGCACGGCGTCGATCTCGAGCGGGTCGTCGTTGCCGGGCGTGATGATGCAGCGCACCCTGTCCTCGAGCCGTTCGGCGACGAGCTCGCACCAGCCCTCGATCTGGGCGGTGATCTCGCGCCGGAAGAGCTTCTCGAGATACGGCTTGTCGCGGCCGATCCGGTCGACCTCCGCGTCGTCCATCTCGACCGGGTAGAAGCCGAGCATGTTGATCTCGGAGTACAGCCTCTCCGCCTCGGCGGCGGCCACGGCGACCTGCTCGCCGCGCACCTCGGCGACGATCGAATCGCCCTCCCGCTGGACCGGCACGAGCCCCTTGCCGGCGATGTCGCCGCCGAGGATGAGCACGTCGGCGTCATACGCGCCCGCCGCGTTCACGAACTTGCGGAAGCACCTGTCCGAACCGTGCACATCGGTCGCGAAGAAGATCCGCAGCGCGCGCGAGGCCCGCCCCTTCTGTTTGCGAAGCGGCACGATCGTCTAGGTCATTCCGGCGGCAGCTCGCGCATGGCGAGGTCGATGTCGATGGACGAGCCCCTGCGCACGGTCCGTGCAATGGCGTACACCACGGGCCCGGCGAGTAGCACGAGGAAGAGCGTCGCGAGGCTCTGTGCGCTGAACTTCCCGAACACGCTCGAGTGCGTGATGATCAGCAGGATCACGGCCAGCGCCAGGATCGTCGTCGCACCGCCGGCGATGGCGGCCTTCGGGATCCCGTTCCAGCGGTCGACGTCGTTCGTGCCGGGCTTCAGGATCAGCTCCGGGCGCCGGTACGGGAGCATGAGCGCCGAGACCGCGCCCGCGAGCAGGATCAGCGCGACGAACAGGCTCAGGTTCGCCACGATGTTCGCCAGGTTGACGTAGGTGGCGAGGATCGAGAACCCGATGCCGCCGGCGAGGGCGATGCCGGTTGCGATCAGCGGGCCCTGGGTGCGCTCGTCGATCTTCGCGACCGACACGGGCAGCAGCCGGTCGAACGCCAGTGCGAAGAGCACGCGGGTGACCACGGCGACGAACGCCAGGTCGACCGCGAGCTCGGCGCACGGCACCGCGATCGAGAACAGGATCTTGGTGATCGGGTCGCCGGACAGGACAAGGCCGTAGCCGAGGCCGCCGGACTGCGCGGACAG
The DNA here is from genome assembly GCA_036569885.1 of Gaiellales bacterium. Classification (GTDB taxonomy): domain Bacteria; phylum Actinomycetota; class Thermoleophilia; order Gaiellales; family JAICJC01; genus JAICJC01. Next base: position 7,733 of record DATCPV010000008.1, read on the forward strand.
GCTGGTGATGTTCCCGTAGGCGTCGCCGTTGACGGCGTTCAGGTTCGCCTGCGCCTGCATGAAGTCGAGCCCAACGCGCCAGCGCAGGAGCACCCAGATGCCGACCCACACGATCACGAGCAGCGCGATGCTGATGCACGACGCCCACACGTACGTCCGCCCCGGCCGCTTCAGCTCGCCGCCGACGTAGTACGAGTAGAGGACGCCGTTGTAGTTCAGCACCATGAACGGCACGACGAGAAGCGAGGCCGTCAGGCTGATGCCGGTGACGACGCCGTTGTGCTTGGCCCCCGACAGCACCGCGCTGTACGCGTTCGGGTGGTGGCTGAAGTTGGCGAACGACGTCACGAAGTCGCTGTGGCTGTGGAAGAGCAGGATCCCGCCGAGGGCGATGAATGCGAGCAGCTGGATGACGACGAGGCCGAGGATCACCTGGGCGACCCGGCGCAGCGGCAGGAGCGAGAGCAGCCCGACGATGATCAGCAGGCCGACGCAGATGAGCGCGATGGCGGCCTTGCTGGTGACGTGGTTGGCCCCGGCGGCGATCCATGAGCTCGAGAACGCGTCGCCGAGGCCGGTGAGGGCGAACGGCATGAACGCCGCGGTGAACTGGGCGTTCGCGGCCAGGATGTAGGTGAACGCGACGGCGACGCTGACGCCGACCATCGCGCCGAGCACCGGCGAGATCACGCGCGAGACGTAGACGTACTCACCGCCCGCGCGGGGGATCGCCTGCAGCAGGTAGCGGTAGGCGAACATGCCCACGAACCAGATGCCCGCCGCCAGGAGCAGCGGGATCACCATGTCCGGGTGGCTGAAGCTGGTCAGGCCGGCGCTGAAGTTGATGAAGGTATTGACGACCGCCACCGATGCGAGCGCGATCGCGGTCGCCGCCGGGATGCCGAGCTCGCGCACGAGTCCGGAGGACTGACGGGTGAAAAGCCCGCCCGAAGAAGGTGCTTCTGGGGCGCCTGCGGACTCGCTCATCGTGTGACCTCCGCGCTCGGATGGAACGTTCCAGAGCAACCTACCAACCGCGCGTTGCCGTTGCAACCCACTCGCTCACCGGTCAGCCTGGCTGCGCCCATTCCCAGTCGGAGCCGACCCGGAGGGGCTCGTGGCGCACGGCGCTGGCACGCGCGGCGACCGCCGTCGCCACCGCCCAGCGATCGTCCTGCAGGCTCGCGTTCGGGGTCTGCTCTCCGCGGCACGCCGCGCCGAAATCGTCCATCTGCGCCTGATAGGCGTCGGCGAACCGGCCGCGGCAGTCGGCTGGAAAGCCCGGGTTGGCGGCCGGCGAGCGCACGGTCACGCCGCTGCCGGTGGCCGCCTGGGCAAGCACGACGGAGCCGTCGGGGCCGATCACCTCGCAGCGGATCTCCATCCCCAGGGTGGACGTGCGCGAGAGGTGGATCGTCGCCACACCGCCGCCGTGGGCGACGGTGATGTGGGCATTGTCGAGGTCGGCGTCGGCGTAGACGGGGTTCTGGGCGAGTGTGTAGGCCGTGACGGGATCCTGCTGCAGGAGCCAGCGGGCCGTATCGAAGTCGTGCGCGCCCACGTCCATGATGAACCCGCCGGCGGGGCCGTCGTCGGCACTGGGCGGGAAGTCCTCGCGGCTGGTGAGCTGGACCGCGAACGGCGTGCCGATCGCCCCCGATTGGACGGCCGCGGCGACCTCGCGGAAGGCCGGGTCGTGGCGCCGGTGATAGGCGACGCGCACGACCTGCCGGTGATGCTCGGCGGCCGCGGCCTCGATCCGGCGGTGGTCGGCCAAGTCGATGGCGCCGGGCTTCTCCAGCAGCAGGTGCTTCCCGCTCCGGAGGACGTCGACCGCGTGGCCGGCGTGCTCGCGGGTGCGCGTGCAGACGAGCACCGCCTCGACGTCGTCGGCCGCGAGCAGTTCGGCGATGGTCAGGAGCCTCACGCTCGAGTCGAGGTCACCGACGCGCTCACGGGTGGCGCGGCCTCGGGCGGACGCGACCGCGACCAGGTCGACATGCGGGCTGCGAAGGGCGCACTGCCGGTGCACCGCAGAGATGAACCCGGTGCCCATGATGCCCAAACGGACGGGCTCTGTGGCAGCGCTCAACGGACCTCCTCGGCGTGAATCATGGAACGTTCCACGACGCTACCAGATGGCGTTGGCTTCGGACTAGACTCTGTCGCCCGCATGCCACGAGACCGCCGATGAGCCCGCCCTCCTCACCCGACGGCGACGTCGCGGGCGGACGTCGCCGGAGGGACGTCACCATTTTCGACGTCGCGCGGTCGGCGGGCGTCTCGAAATCGACGGTCTCGAACGTCATCCGCGGGGTCAACGAGGTCTCAGACGAGACGCGGCGGCGGGTCCTCGCCGCCATCGATGACCTCAACTACACCCCCAATGGGATCGCGCGCCAGTTCGTCAGGCGCCGCACGACGATGATCGGCGTGCTCGTCGGCGATCTCGGCAACGCGTACCACGCCCAGCTCGCGCGGGTGGTGGAGCGGGCGCTGTTCCGCTCGGGGTACACGGCCGTCTTCTGCAACATCGAGGGCGACGTGGAGCTCGCGATCGCCGGGGTCGACGCGCTTCTCGAGCAGCGCGTCGCCGGCTTCCTGCTCCTGGCGTCGATCGAGCGCGTCCCCCAGCTGCCGGCGTCGCTCCGCAGGACCGGCGTCCCGACGGTCGTGATCGGCCTGCGCCAGCGGTGGACCGACTCGGTTGGGCCGCAGGACCGGGAGGGTGGCCGCCTGGCGACGCAGCACCTCGTCGACCTTGGGCACCGGCGCATCGGCTACGTCCACACCTCCATGGCCGAGGCCAGCGGCGACCGCGCCCGCCACGCCGGCTACCGGGCGGTCCTGCTCGCGGCGGGGCTCGAGACGCCGCCCGTGATGTGGTGGGAGCCGGGCTCCGAGACGATCCGAGTCGGCCGCACCGCGGTGAACCTGATCGACGCGATGCGCGGTCCGCAGGCGCCGACCGCCGTGTTTGTCTGGAACGACTTCGCCGCCATCGGGCTGATCGAGGCGTGCGAGGCGGCTGGGGTGGCGATCCCGCGCGATCTCTCGGTGGTCGGGTTCGACGACATCGCGATCGCGGGCCTCAACCGGATCTCGCTCACGACCATCGCCCAGCCGCTCGACTTCCAGGCCGAGCGGGCCGTCGACTTCCTGCTCGAGCGGATGGATGGGCGCGGGCCCGAGCCGCCCCGGCATCTGAGCGTCCCGGTCGAGATCCGCGTCCGCGGCTCGTCCGCTCCGCCCGGCGGCGCGCACCGATGACGCGGGTGCTCCTGTGCGGAGCCGGACAGATCGGATCGCTCCATGCCGCGAACCTTGCCCGTGCGGAGGGGGTGTCGGAGCTGGTCATCGCCGACGTCGATTCCGCCCGTGCCCAGGTGCTCGCCGACCGGGTCTCGGCGCGGGCGGCGCCGGAGGGCGACCCCTTTGCCGTCGCCCCCGACGTGCTCGTCGTCGCGGCGGCGACACCCGCACACGCGGGCCTCGTCCGCCAATCCATCGAGCGCGGCATCCCCTGCTTCTGCGAGAAGCCGCTCTCGGCCGACCTCGACGAGACGGTGGAGCTGGTGCGCGAGGTCGAGCGGGCCGGGGCCACTGTCCAGGTGGGCTTCATGCGCCGGTTCGACCCGGGGCTGCGGGCCATGCGCGAGCTGATCGCCGGAGGCGGGCTCGGCCAGGTGCACACGCTGCACGTCGCGTCGCACGACCATGAGCCGCCGTCGGAGGAGTACGTCGCCCGCTCGGGCGGGATGTTCCGCGACCAGCTGATCCACGACTTCGACATGATCCGCTGGATCACGGCATCCGAGGTCGAGTCGGTCTATGCCGCCGGCGCGGTGCGGACGATCGACTTCGCCGAGCGCTACGGCGACGTCGACACCTGCGCCCTGGTGCTCACCCTCGTTGGCGGCGCGTTCGTGCTGCTCGCGGGCACGCGCGAGGACGGCAGCGGCGAGGACGTCCGCATCGAGGCGATCGGCTCCACGCAGAGCGTCGCCGCAGGCATGAACGCGCGGACGCCGCTGCGGCTGCTCGACCCGATCGGAGTCGAGCAAGGGTATCCGCCGTACACCAGCGCGTTTGACCGCTTCGCGGCGGGCTACGCCGCCGAGATGGAGCACTTTCTTGCGCTCGCCGCCGGACGGGGGAACAACCCGTGCCCGCCTCGCGACGCACTGGGGACGCTGCTCGTTGCGGTGGCCGCCGAGCGGTCGCGCGCCGCGGGCGCGCCCGTCGCCGTGCAGCACGCCGACGACCTGGTGTGACCGCTCTACCCGCTGTCCGAGTATGCGAGAAACCCCAGCGTCTGAGCCAACGCGGCCAGGGCACTGACGGCAAGCGAGGCGGGTAACAGCCAACGACCGACGGGTCGACGCGTCGCCACGAGGGCGAGGCCGATCGCGAGCACGAGGGTGCTCCCGGCCAGATAGAGACTCGGGTGTCGCGAATGGTCGAGATGCGACGAGCCATCGCCGTATCGATCGGCGTTCGACAGCATCCACGTCCAGAGGCCGAGGGCTGCGAGTGTCGTCAGACCGGCCCCGGTCACCACCGCAGCGACAGCCCAATGGGGAACTCCGACGAACACAAGCGCCAACGAGACCGTGGCCAGCGCTGCGGCCAGAACCAGCGGCCAGAGCGCCAGTACATCGACCGCCATGCTGGAATCGGCCGGCACCCCTGGTCCTCGCCGTGCCTAGTCCGAACCGGCTGCTGCCGCGAGCCGGTACATCTCGGTCAGGACGCCCTGGTCGACCCGGGCCTGCTCGGGCGGCGTGCGGCACTCCTCGGCGTCGAGCATGCACCGGTGGAAGTGGACGAGCTCGCGCTGGTAGGCCTCGTCGTAGGAGTCGAACGAGCGCACCTCGCGGCCGCCGGAGCCCGACCTCGAGACGGTGTAGACGCTCGGTGCCTGCCGCAGCCACGGAGATGGGATGGCGAGCGTGTGGACGGCGTCGTCGAAGTAGAGGGAGATCTTCTCGTCGTACTCGTGGAGGGCGACCAGCTGGATCCAGGCGTTGTCCCAGCGGGACCCGTTCTGGAGCCGCACCGATCCCGAGAGGGCCTCGCCCGCGGCCCACGCGTCGCCGGCGATCACGTCGGCGGGAAGCGGCTCGCCCATCTTCGCCAGCATCCCGTGCACCATGTTCACCTGGTGGACGAGGCTGCCCAGGAACCCGCCCGAGAACGCCTTCACGGCATCCGGGTCGGCAGTTCCCACCGCCTTGCGCACCTGCTCGGCCTCGTCCGCTCCGCCCTGAACGATGAGCTCGGTCGGCACGTCGCCGCCGCGAACCAGGTCCTCCGGCCCGAAGTACGGGCCGAACTCCGGATCGTGGACGAGGACGTTGATGTATCGCAGGGACGTGGTCGACTCCGGCAGCTCCGAGACCAGGCGTTCGTAGGCGAGGTCGTAGCGGTTGTTGTAGGCGACCTGCACGACCTTGCCCGCGCGATCGCGGGCTGCGACGACGGCGTCGACGTCCTCGAGCGTGATCGCGAGCGGCTTTTCGACGAGCACATGGAGGCCGGCCGCGAGCGCAGCGAGCACCGTCGGTGCATGAGCGGCGTTGGGCGATGCGATGACGACCGCGTCAAGGCCCGGCAGGGCGATCGCCTCGGCGGCGAACGCGACCCGGACCGGGATGCCGAACCGGTCGCCCACCCGCTCTCGCACGGTGCGGCTGGGATCCGCGACCACGGCCAGGTCGAACCGGTCGCGCAGGAGCGCGAGGTGAGGCAGGTGCATGGCCTGGCCGATCAGCCCTGCGCCGATCATCGCCACCCGCTTGCGGTCGCCCGTGGACACGGCGGAAACATTAGAGGACTCGCGCGCCACACCGAGAAAACTGTGCGGCGATGATCCCGCTCCAACATGTCACTCCCGCCCGCGTTGCCGCACTCGCCGCCACCGCCGCGGTGATCTCGGCCGCGCTGCCCGCGCTGATCGGCTTCTACGTGACGACCGTAGCCGTTGCGGCCATGCTCGGCGCGGCGTTTGCCGCGTATCTTGCGGTGGTCGACGAGCCGGCCGAGTGGGCAATCTTCGAGCTCGCGACATGCACGGTGGCCGCGCTCCTGACCGTGGCCGGCACGAGCCTGCGCTTCCCCGACGTGATGGCGGGGGCAACCCCACCGGTTGCGATCAAGCTGGCCTGGCTGGCACTCGCCGTCGCCGGCACCGCCGCGGTCACCTCGGTCGTGCGGGAGCACGGCGAGGAGCTCTGGAGCCTGCGCGACACCCGCCTCACCCGCCTCACTCGCCGGACCTAGCTCAACAGCACTGGTAAAGCAGCCTCGCGGGCTCTATGCTCGGGGTGTCCGAGCAGGAGTGCAAACGTGCAGGCGTGCGGGCGCTGTGGGAATCGCATCGACGGTCGCTACCGGTTCTGTCCATGGTGCGCCGCGCCGCTGCGGTCGAAGCTGGTCGAGTTCTTCCGCCCGCATGCCGAGATCGAGGCCGACCAGGGCCGGGCGCTGCGGGTCTCGCGCTACCTGGGATCAGCGCCGGCCGAGCGGCATGTGCGGTTCAGCGTGTGGGACGAGGCCGGGGTGGCCCAGTCGGCGATCTCGCTGGATGAGATCGAGGCCGACCGGCTGGCGCGGTTCCTGCTCGAGCCGGCGGGGCGCCGCCATCGCCCGCGGACGGTCTGGGACCGGCTCGGCACACTGCGCCGCCACGTGTGACGCTGCGCCAAAAGGGGTCTGACCCCGTTTGGCGCACTCAGGCGGCGTCGCGGCTGCGCGTGGCGGGGACGGCCGTGCCCCCCAGGCGGTCGACGATGTCGTCCACCTTCTGCGTCAGTCGGGCTCGGGCGCCCGGGGTCGCATAGGACGCGGCGTACAGCGTGCGGTAGCGCGGTGCCAGGTCGGGCCGGTAGCCCTCGAGCCAGGGCATGAAGATCTCGCGCACTCCCGGGCGCAGGTGCAGCAGGATCGGGCTGACGGAGACCGCGCCGGCCTCGACGCACGCCTCGACCACCTCGGTGAGCTGCTCGAGGGAGTCGGACAGGCCCGGTAGCACCGGTGCGATCAGGACGCCGCAGGGGACGCCGGCGGCGTTCAGGCGCGCGACCGCCTCGACCCGGCGTCGCGGCGGCGGCGTGCCCGGCTCGCTCGCCCGCCAGACCTCCTCGTCCAGCGTCCCGATCGACAGGTTGCAGCGCACGAGCCCGGCCTGGGCGGCGACCGCCAGCAGATCGAGGTCGCGCAGGATCATGGGCGATTTGGTCAGGATCGAGAACGGGTTGCGGGCCGCGGTCAGCTCGGCGATCAGGCCCCGCGTCAGCCGGTAGCGGCCCTCGGCGGGCTGGTAGGGATCGGTGTTCGTGCCCATCGCGATGTGCTCGCCGTCCCAGCGTGGATCGCGCAGCTCTGCCCGCAGGCGCTCGACCGCGTTCACCTTGACCACGATGCGGCGCTCGAAATCGGCGCCGGCGTCCATCCCCAGGTAGACGTGGGTGGGCCGGGCGAAGCAGTAGATGCAGGCGTGGGCGCAGCCGCGGTAGGCGTTGATCGTGTACTTGAAGGGCATCCGCGAGGCCTCGGGCACCCGGTTCACGATCCGCTTGGCGCGCATGTGCAGGTACTCCACATCGCGCAGCTCGCGGCCGTCGCCCATATCGTCGAGCTCCGGGAACAGGTGCAGCTGGCCGGCGTCCATCGCGACAGTATAGCGAACATATGTTCGTACGGACGCTCTAGCGGAACAGGGAGCCGCTCGCCGTTCGGGCCAGGTCGATCAGGGGCGAGGGGATGATGCCGAGCACGAGCACCGCCAGGGCCGCCGCCGTCGCAGCGCCCGCCGCGATGTTGTGGCCGGCCCCCGCCACCGGCTTGGGCACGGCCACGTCGCGGTCGAAGAGCGCGAACGGCACTCGCAGGTAGTACACCAGGCCGACCATGGTCGCGATCACGCCCGCGACGGCCAGATACGTCTGGCCGTTCTGGACGGCGGCCGAGAAGATGTACAGCTTGCCCAGGAAGCCGCCGGTGGGCGGGAAGCCTGCCAGCGACAGCATGCACACCACCATCGCGATCCCGAGCAGCGGCCTCCGGTAGCCCCAGCCGCCGAAGTCGGCGACCTGCACGGGCCGGCCCAGCTCGCGTTCACGCACGGCCACGATCCCGAACGCGCCCAGGTTCATGGCGCCGTACACCGTCAGGTAGTACAGCAGCGCCCGGGTGCCGAGAGCGCTGTGCGCCGCCACGGCGGTGAGCAGGAACCCGGAGTGGCCGACGGTGGAGTAGGCGAGCATCCGCTTCACGTTGGACTGGCGCAGCGCCCCCAGGTTCCCGATCGCGAACGAGGCGATGACGATCCCCGCCAGGCCGATCTGCCACAC
>DATCPV010000009.1:0-4254 GCA_036569885.1 Gaiellales bacterium
CCCCACCTCCGAGTAGACACGGGCAACGTGCTGCGCGCGGTGGCGTTCGACCACGGCAACACGCTGGCCGAGTTCCGCTGGGACGACGGCCTGTGGCGGCGGGGAGTGGGGGCGATGCTGGTGGTCGCCGGCGGTGACCCGGCGCAGGCCGGGCGGGTGGCCACGGCGTTGCGGCGCCGGTTCGAGCGCGACCCGGCCGATCCGGCCGAGCTCGACTACGCGGCTGCGGTTGCCGAGGTGCTGGGTGAGCTGGGCCTGCCGGCGCCTGCGGACGTGGTGCGGCGCTGCATCGAGGCGGAGTACCGCTGCTGGGCGCCGGCGCGACACGTGCATCCGCAGACGCTCGCGCTGCTCGACGGCGTGCGCGCGCTCGGGCTGCGCTGCGCGGTGGTGGCCGACACGTTCGATCCGCCCGGCCTGTTCCGGGCCGATCTGGCGGCGCAGGGGATCGCCGCGCGCGTGGATGCCGTCGTCCTCTCGAGCGAGCTCGGCGTGCGCAGGCCCCACCCGGCCGTGTATGCCGCCGTCGCCGCAGCGCTCGACGCCGACCCGGCCGAGGTCATGTTCGTGGGCGACCGGCTCCGCGAGGATGTCGCCGGCCCGGCTGAGGCCGGGATGCGGACGTGTCTCGCCACGTGGTACCGGCTCGATCCGGGCGCCCGCGCGGCGGCCGGCTGCGTATGTGCGGAACCTCTCGATGTGCTGGGAAAACTTAAGGGGATTGTCGAATTCCGATCCCCCGGTAAGATCTGAACCGATGGGCCGCATCCGACAGTCCCTGCCGGTCGCTCCACGCTCCTCCGACGTGGAGTGTCGCCGGTGCGGAGTGGTGTGCCAGAAGGTGGTGCATCCATCGCGCTGCCTCGACCAGGCCTGCCCGTTCCTGTACGCGTATGACGCGTTCGGCCGCACCTACGTCGGCTGCACGCAGGAGATCTTCGCGGCGGACATCGACGTCGAGGTGCTCGAGCGGGCCCGCCGCCGCCGCAACGGGTTCGGCTCGGTGCGGGCGGTGCGTGAGCCGCTCCCGATCTGCCCGGCCGACGTCGAGCGCGCCTACGAGAACCGCGAGGACCCGATGGGCCGCATCAATCCCGAGTTCCACGAGCTCCCCGACCGGCCCAGCTTCCGCGTCATCCGCGGCGAGGACTAGCACCGGAGAGCTTCGCGGTCAGCGCAGAACCAAGAGGTCAAGTCAGTTGCTTCTGGGTGCCGGGTTCGCTGTGTCCGCGGCATGTCGTACGGCCCGGCGGAGACGTTCTTTCCCGCGGAGAAACTCGTCCTCAGTGAGATTGCGCATCGTGGTGTCGGCGTGGCGAAACGTGTCCGCCTGGCCGAGGAGGTCCGCGAGGCTGGTCGGGTAGGTCTCACGAACCTGCTCGAGAGCGTCCTGGTGGAATCCTGCGGCCGCGAACGCCTTGCACGTATCCCCGACGGAAGGGAGGGTATCGAGCGTCCGAGCGGTCTCCGGGAACCATCGGACGAGCTCGATCCTGTCGAGCGTTCCCCGGGGCACGGATCGGTCCGGGAAGCCTTGTCGGATGAGGACGGGGGCACCTGGGCGGAGGACGCGGCGGATCTCGTGTGCGGCCACTCCCAGGTCTGGGATGTGGTGAATGACAAGGGAGAGCCAGGCGGCGTCTGCCGATTCATCCGGCAGCGGGAGGGCGCCCGCATTTCCCTCAAGCACCTGGATGGCCGGTGTCCGCGGGATCTGATCCCGCATCGCGGCCGACGGCTCGACTGCGAGGACGCTGAGGTCGAACCAGTCGCTGAATGCAGCGGCGAACGCGCCGGTGCCCGCGCCGATGTCCACCAGAGTCATTCCCTGCGATGGGCGCAGGTGACGCCGTACCGCCTCGCACCACTCCGAGAGTCCGTCGCGGGGGACCTCGCGAACCGCCTTGAACGCTGCAGCGGTCCGCTCGTCATAGGTGATCCTGGCCATGGTACGCCTCCTTAAACTAGTCACCGAAGGCGAGGCTGCCGACGTCCACGGCGGTCATGCCGCCGTCCACCGTCAGCACCGCGCCCGAGATGTAGCTCGCCTCGTCAGACGCCAGGAACAGCGCCGCGGCGGCGACCTCGCCGGGCAGGGCCGGGCGGCCGAGGGGGACGTGCTCGGTGACCGTCCGGTAGGCCGCTTCGACATCGTCGCCAAGCGCCGCCATCTCGCTGTCGGCCATCGGCGTTCGCACCCACCCGGGGCAGATCGCGTTTGCGCGCACCCCCCGCGGGCCGAGGGTGACGGCGAGCGACTTGGTCAGCATCACGAGGCCCGCCTTGGAGACGGCGTACTGCGGGTCACCGGGGCCCGCCACGAGCGCCGCCACCGACGCCACGTTCACGATCGCCCCGCCCCGCTGCGTGAGGCCGTCGGCGGCCAGGACGCACAGTTCGTGTGCGGCGGTCAGGTTGACGGCGAGCATGTCGTCCCAGCCGCCATCGCCGAGGCCGGCGTTGTTGACGAGCACATCCAACGGGCCGGTGGTCTCGACCGCCCGGCGGCGGTCGCCCGCATCCCCGACGTCGCCGGCGATGATCCGCTCGGACACGCGCTCGAGGTGCTCACGACGGCGGCCCATCGCCCAGACGGTCGCCCCCTCGGCGGCGAAGCGCGCGACGATCGCCGCCCCGATGCCGGAGCCGCCGCCGGTGACGAGCACGGTTTTCCCGTCAAGCCGCACGGCGCACCTCGACCTGGTCGTCGGCGTCGGCGGGAGGACGCCGCAGCCGCTTGCGGGCCGCATCGCGGCGCTTGACCTCCAGCCGCTCCTCCTTTGCCGCCCGGGTCGGCCGGCTCGGCCTGCGCGGAGGCGGGGGCGGTGCGAGCGCCGAGCGCATGAGCTCGCAGAAGCGCTCGGTGGCCAGGCGGCGGTTGCGGTACTGGCTGCGCTCGTCCTGCGCCACGACCCGCAGGCGCCCCTCGCTGTCCAGGCGCGCGCCCAGGCGCCGCCGCGCCAGCTCCCGCTCGGCATCGGTCAGCGTGGGGCTGGCCTCGACGTCGAAGATGAGCTCGACGCGGGTCGACGAGGTGTTGACGTGCTGGCCGCCGGGGCCGCTGCTGCGCGTCGCGCGGTACTCCAGCTCGCCCGGCGGGAGCGGCCGCGATGCTCCGATGTCAAGCACCGGCTCGCTCGGACGCCCACCGGCGGGCGCCGCTGCGCTGGAGCCGGCGCAGCACCTTGATGCTCCGCGCATAGGGCTCCGGCTCGTCGTCTCCCGGCGTCTCCATCACCGCTGCGAGCTCCTGTACCGCGGGGTGCCCCAGCATCACGCCGAGCCCCTTGCCGATCACACCCTTGCCGACCTCGGCGTGGCGGTCGCGCTGCGAACCGAGGGCGACGGCAGCGTCGTTGACGTGCAGGCACGTGAGCCGCCGCAGGCCGAAGCGGTCGTCAACTTCGGCCATGAGCTCGTCGACCCGCCCGGGGTCGGTGACGTCGACGCCGGACGCCCACAGGTGGCACGTGTCCAGGCAGACGCCCACGCGAGCGGGCCGGCCGACGGCGTCCACGACGCGCGCGATCTCGTCGAGCCCGACGCCCATCGTGCCACCGGCCCCCGCGGCGTTCTCGATCACGAGCCGCGTCGCCGACCCGGGATCGGCCGCCGCCAGCACCCCGGCCAGCGCCTCGGCCACCTGCGGCAGGACGGCGTCGAGGCCGCGGCCGAGGTGGCTGCCGAGATGGAAGATGACGCCGTCGGCCTCGATCGCCTCGGCGGCGGCCATCGTGTCGTGGAGGGCCTGGACAGACTTCGAATACACCTCGCGGTCGGACGCGCCCAGGTTGATCAGGTATGTGGCGTGGCACACGACGACGGCGACGCGGGCCGGCTTGCGGGCGGCCTTGAAGCGCGCGGCCGCCTCGGGGTCGACGGCGGGGTGCCGCCACATGCGCGGGCTCTGGGTGAAGATCTGCAGCGAGGTGGCGCCGATCGCGCGGGCGCGCTCGAGCGCCTTGTGCGCGCCTCCGGCCACGCCGAGGTGGGCTCCGTGGTGCATCGGGCGATCGTACCCGGCCGGTCGCCCGCGGAGAGAGCATCTAGACTGACGCGCCGTGTCCCGCCCCATCTGCGTTCGCATGCCGCCCAGCCCGACCGGGCTCTTCCATGTCGGCACGGTGCGGACGATGCTCTTCAACTGGCTCTTCGCCCGGGGCAACGGCGGCCGGGTGGTGCTGCGGTTCGAGGACACCGACGTTGCCCGCTCGACCGAGGCGGCGGTCGAGCATGCCGAGGCCATGCTGCGCT
>DATCPV010000010.1:0-11910 GCA_036569885.1 Gaiellales bacterium
GAGCCGGTCGTACGCTCGTCATCGGTGCGGACGACGACCGTGTTCGCGGCCATGTCGCCGAGCCGGCGGCCGTCCTTCGACACGATCGCGCAGATGCCGCCCGCGATGTAGGCGAACGGCAGGAAGTCGGCGATGCGAACGATGTTGCGCACGGCCGAGTCGGTCAGCCCGATCGGCTCCCCGGTGGCGCGCAGCACGCGCAGGTGCAGGGCGGCCTTCCCCGGTGTCGAGCCGTGCCGCAGCCACTCCAGCACCAGGAAGTAGGCGACCGGAGTCAGGGTCACACCGCCCACCGCGATCGCGAGCGCGAATGGGCCGTTCACCGTGCCGGCCACGATCAGGATCCCGGTGACGACGGCACTCACGATCAGGACGTCGATCACCTGGGCGAGCATGCGGCTGCCCACGCCCGCCAGCTCGTAGGCGACGGTGACCCGCTCGGGTGTGGAGATCTCGATCCGGTCGTCAAACATGCCCGCGTGCGTCCGATACCCTCGGGTGACAATGGCCTCGAACTCGAGACCGATGATATCGGGCGATTCCGAGCGTTCCTGGAGCGCGGCCCGGGCGCCGCTCTGGGACGAGCTGCAGGCGCTGGTCGACCGGGCGGGCCGCAACCAGCGCCGCCTGGGCGCCGACGACGTCGCCCTGCTCGTGCGCCGCTACCAGCAGGCGGCCGCCGACCTGGCCCGCCTGCGGGCCGGACAGCCCGGCTCGCCGCTCGTGCCGCGCCTGAACGATCTGGTCGCCCAGGCGCACGCGATCGTGTACCGCCCGGCGCGCACGCCGCTGCGGTCGCTGGGGAGATTCCTGTGGACCGGCTACCCGCAGGCGGTGTGGGGCCTGCGCCGGCTGGTCGCGGCTGCGGCGCTGTTCCAGGTGGTGATCGCGATCGGCGGGTTCGTGTGGGGCGTCGTCGACCCGGCCACCGCCGGCAGCTTCCTGCCGCCCGGGCTGCGCGACGCCGGGCACCGCGCTCACCACGCCATTCCGGCCGGGGTGATGGCGCCGACGTCGGTCGCGATCTGGTCGCACAACATCATCGTCAGCTTCTACGACTACGCCGGAGGGATCCTGTTCGGGATCGGCACCGTCTACAGCCTGTACTTCAACTCGATGCTCCTGGGAGTGCTCTCGGGTGTCGAGAACCAGCACGGCGCGAACGGCCTCTACTGGTCGCTGATCATCCCTCACGGCGTGATCGAGCTCACCGCGTTCACGATCGCCGCGGCGGCCGGCCTGTCGCTCGCCGATGCGCTCATCCGCGCCCGGCCGCAGCCGCGCTCCCAGGTGCTGGCCGAGCGCGGCCGGCGCTCGGTGGCCGTCGTGCTGGGCACGATGCCGCTGCTGGTGGTGGCCGGCACCATCGAGGGCTTCGTGACGCCCTCGTCCCTGCCGATCCCGGTCAAGCTGGCGGTTGCGCCGATCTCGGCGGTGCTGCTCGGCGCGTATCTGCTCCGCGGCCGCCCAGCGGCGGCGGACGCCCGATAGCCCTTGTACAATGTGCGACGTGGATGCCCTGCCCGTGAAGGTGAGCTGCGATGCCGAACCTGCCCCGGATCCCGAGGACAGTACGACGGCGCGACCGCACGCCGCAGCGTCCGGCGGAGCGTTCCGAGCCGCAGGTCGCTGAGATTGCGGCCGCCGGCCTGCGCTGGCTGAACATCGAGGCGCCGACCGCCGCCGAGACGGCCTGGCTGGCGCAGCACTTCGACTTCCACGAACTCGACATCGAGGACGTGCTCTCGACCCGCCAGCGGCCGAAGATCGACGAGTACGAGGACTACCTCTTCATCGTGCTCCACGTCCCCCATTTCAACAAGCTGCGGGGGCGCCTGGACGCGGCCGAGCTGAACGTCTTCGTGGGCCACGGGTTCGTCGTGACGCTGCCAAACGTGCGGCTGAAGCCGGTCGGGCGCCTGTTCGCCCAGCTCGAGTCGAACCAGGAGCGGCGCGAGCAGTACTTCTCGAAGGGGTCGGGCTACGTGCTCTACGAGATCCTGTCGGAGCTCTTCGACTACTGCTTCCCGATCCTCGACAAGATCGGCTTCAAGCTCGACCGCCTGACCGAGGCGATCTTCACCGAGCGCCGCTCCGAGGACGTCGTCCGCGACATCTCGGACGTGAAGCAGGAGATCGTCGCCTACCGCAAGGTGATCAAGCCCGAACGCTCGACCCTGCGGCTGCTGGAGCGGTCGCGCACGCGCTACCTGCCGGAGGACCTCGAGGTCTATTTCGACGACGTCGTCGACAAGGCCGAGCGGATCTGGGACCAGCTCGACAACTACAAGGAGGTCGTCGAGTCGCTCGAGGCAACGAACGAGTCGGTGATCGCCCACAAGCAGAACGACATCCTGCGCATCCTGACGATCTTCTCGGTCATCCTGCTGCCGCTGACGCTGATGACCGGGATCTTCGGCATGAACTTCAAGCACATCCCGTTCAGCGACGCCTATCACGGGTTCGTGGTCACGGTGGCCATCATGTGCGCGGTCGCCGTGGGGATGCTCGGCTTCTTCCGCTACAAGCGGTGGATATGACCGAGCGGTTGTGGGCTCCATGGCGCCTGGAGTACGTGGAGACCGGCGCCGACGCCGGTGGGTGCGTGCTCTGCGACGCGGTGGCCGGCGACGATCCGCTCGGCCTCATCGTGCACCGTGGCGCCCACGCCTACGTGCTCATGAACCTGTACCCGTACTCGAACGGGCACGTGATGGTGGCGCCCTACCGGCACCTCGCCAAGCCCGGCGACCTGGATGCGGCCGAACGTGCCGAGATCTGGTTGCTGTTCGACCAGGCGGTGCGGGCGCTCACGGAGGCGACGTCTCCCCAGGGCTTCAACGCCGGCATCAACCTGGGCAGGGTCGCCGGTGCCGGCGTCGAGGACCACATCCACATGCATGTGGTGCCGCGCTGGAGCGGCGATACCAACTTCATGCCGGTGCTGGCCGACGTCAAGGTCATGCCGGAGCACGTCACCCGCACCGCCGAGAAGCTGCGGGCGGCCTGGCCAAGCGGCTGACCGCTCAGTCGGCGGTGCGCGCGAAGAGCAGGTGGTCGCGCCAGGCCCCGGCGATGAAGAGGTAGCGCGGCGAGCGCCCGATCTCGGTAAAGCCGTTTCGGCGCAGAACCGCCTGCGACCCGATGTTGTCCACGAGCGTGGCCGCCTCGAGCCGGTGCAGCCCGGCCTCGCCGAACCCCCACTCGACTGTCAGGCGGACAGCCTCCGTGCAGATGCCCCGGCCGTTCAGCTCCTGCACGACCCAGTAGCCGAGGCCGGCGTTCTGGAACGGCCCGCGGGTGATCCGAGAGACCGAGATCGCCCCGGCCGGGGTGCCGTCGGCCTCTATCAGAAACCGGTGCAGCCGGTCGTGCGCGCGTTCCGAAACGAGCAACTCGAGCTCGCTGTGCTGGCCCGCAACCGTGTAGAACGAGTCCGGCCGGGGTGGATCGAACGGTGCCATGAATTCACGCTGGCTCTGGTAGAGCCGCGCCATCAGCTCCGCGTCGCCGGCGACGAGGGGGCGCAGCGAGATGTCCATCTGCCCAGTATCACCCACCGCCGCCGGTAGACTGCGCGGCCGATGCTCTCGCCCGCGGTGTTCAAGGCTTACGACGTGCGCGGCATCGTCCCCGACCAGCTCGATGCCGACGGCGCCTACGCGCTCGCCCGCGGCTATGTGGACGCGTTCGAGCCGCGGGCGATGGCGATCGGCCACGACATGCGGCTCTCGTCGCCCGAGCTTGCCGCCGCGGCTGTGCGCGGCGCGGCCGACGCCGGCGCGGACGTCGTCGACCTCGGTCAGATCGGCACCGAGATGCTGTATTTCGCCGTCGGGGAGTACGGGTACGAGGGCGGGCTGCAGATCACCGCCTCGCACAACCCCGCCGCCTACAACGGGATGAAGATCGTGCGCCGCGGCGCCCTGCCGGTGGGATCCGACACCGGGCTCGACCAGATCAAGGAGCGGGCTCTGGGATCCCAGCCGGTGCCCGCGGGCACGCCGGGGTCGGTGTCGCAGCGCGACGTCTATCCCGAGTTTCACGATCGCGTTGCCGGGTTCATCGATGCGGCGGCCATCCGCCCGCTGCGGGTCGTCCTGGACGGCTGCAACGGCATGGCGGGGCCGATGATCGGGCCCGTCCTGGAGCGCCTGCCCGTGCAGACCTCGGCCCACAACTTCGAGCCCGACGGGCACTTCCCCAACCACGAGCCCAACCCGCTGATCGAGGAGAACCGCGAGTTCATCATCGCGCAGGTGCGGCGCGAGGGGGCCGACCTGGGCATCGCTTGGGACGGCGATGCCGATCGCTGCTTCTTCATCGACGACACGGGCGAGTTCGTCCCCGGCGACCTGATCACCGCGCTGATCGCCCAACTGATGCTCGAGCGCCATCCCGGAGCGACGGTGGTCTACGACCTTCGCGCCTCGTGGGCGGTGCGCGACGTCGTGCAGGCGGCGGGCGGCACGGCGCTCGAAAACCGGGTCGGCCACGCCTTCATCAAGAGCCGGATCCGGAAGGAGGATGCCGTGTTCGCGGGCGAGGTCTCGGGGCACTACTACTTCCGCGACTTCTACTACTGCGACACCGGCGTCGTGCCGGCGCTCGTGATGCTCGAGCTCGTCTCGCGCGCCCAGAAGCCGTTGTCGGAGCTTCTGCGGCCGTTCCGCGAGCGCTACTTCATCTCGGGCGAGATCAACTCGACCGTGTCCGATGTCCCGGTCAAGCTGCAGCAGCTCAAGGAGCGCTACGGCCCCGACGCCCGCCGCGTCTCGCACATGGACGGGATCTCGTTCGAGTTCGACGACTGGCACTTCAACGTCCGCCCCTCGAACACCGAGCCGCTGCTGCGCCTGAACCTCGAGGCGCTCGACCCCGACACCATGCAGCGGCGCCTCGACGAGGTGCTCGAGCTGATCCGGGGCTGACAGATGCCGGCCACCGACCGCCGCCCGCCGTTCCGCTTCGCCCACCGCACCCGCGTGGGCTTCGACGAGACGGATGCCCAGGGCATCGTCTACTACGGTCGCTACATGCCCTACTTCGACCGCGCCCGAGTCGAGTATCTGCGTCCGCTGGGACTGCTCGCCCCGCAGCCGGGCGAGCCGGAGTTCGTGATGCGCGCCCAGCATGTCGAATACCACGCCCCGGCCCGCTTCGACGACGAGCTCGAGGTGTTCGTGCGGGTCGACCGGCTGGGCCGGACCAGCATCCGATGGGCGTTCGACGCCCACAACGTTGCCACCGACGAGCACCTGGCGAGCGCCACACAGACGCTGGTGGCGGTCGACCCGGTCTCGCGGCGGCCCGTGCCGGTCACGTCCCGCCTGCGGGCGGCGGTGGTCGAATTCGAGCAGGAGGTGCCCGGGTGAGCCCGAGCCCCGCCGACTACAGCGCCGCCCTCCAGGCGATCGACGAGATCGTGCACCGCGACGAGGAGTCCGACGACATCGTGCGCCTCACGGTGGAGGTGCTGCACGACCGCCTCGAGACGTACTCGTGGGTCGGGATCTACTTCGTCGAGGGCGAAGAGCTGGCGCTCGGGCCGTGGAAGGGCCCGCACGCGACCGAGCACGTGCGCATCCCCATCGGCCAGGGCGTGTGCGGGGCGGCGGCGTCGAGCGGGGTGACCGAGATCGTGGACGACGTCAACGCCGATCCGCGCTATCTGGCCTGTTTCCCCTCGACCCGGTCCGAGATCGTCGTGCCGGTCAGCTACGACGGTGCCGTGGTCGCCGAGATCGACGTCGATTCCGATACACCGGCCGCGTTCGGTCCCGCCGACAGGGAGTTTCTGGAGCGCGTGGCGGCCGTCATCTCGCCCTATTGCCTGGTCGGCTGGGACACGGGCGGGATGGACTGGGACGCGCCCGAGAACTGGACGTAACGCTCCCGGTTGAGAGCCATCCGTTGCACGTGGTACAACTGCGCCATCAGCACGGGTCGTCGGTTGCCCGTGCGCTCATGGGGGGGATGTGAAGATGGCCGATATGGCCGAATCGGGCTCTGGCAAGCGCCTGTTCGTTCGCCAGTCCTCAGGTCTCGTGCGCGATGTGAGCGTCACCAATGCGCTCTTCTTCAACGTGGCCGCCTTCGTCGGCGTCGGTCTGACGCTGTATCCGGCCTTCTATTCGCTTGCCTTCGTGCCCGTGTGGAAGTTCGGCCCCTTCTCGGAGTACGGCTGGGCCGCCATCGTCACCGGCATCTTCTGCGTCATCCTGGCCCTGATCTTCGCGTCGCTGACATCTGTCATGCCCCGTTCCGGCGGCGACTACGTCTTCACGACGCGCATCATCGGGCCGTTCATGGGCTGGCTCGAGTCGTGGACGCTCGTGATCGCCTCGATCGCGATCATGGCGTTCGAGGTGCCTCTGGTGCTGCGCAACATCCAGATCACCGGCCGGATCATCGGCATCGGCGCCGGGGGCCACTTCTTCAAGAACGCGAACAACTGGTTCACGAACTCCTCCGGCTCGATCACCGGCTGGAACGGCCTCATCTGGTCGCTCGTGGTGCTTGCGGTCATCGCGGGCATCGTGCTGCTGCCGACCAGGCGCTTCCACAGGGTGGTCACCGGGCTCGCCCTGTTCGGCGTCTGCGCATTCGTGCTGATGTTCGTGTTCGGGCTGCTCGCCACCAACCGCACCGACTTCCAGAACAACCTGCCGCACTACACCCACGGTGTCGCCGCGACCAAGATCGCCGCCTCGGGAAACGCGATCCTGCCGGGACACACACACCACTTCCTCAGTGACCTGTTCTCGACGACGGTGTTCCCCTTCATGCTCGGGATCGTGTTCCTGCAGTTCATCGGCTTCCAGTACTCCGCGTACATCGCTGGCGAGGTGCGCGGCAACGTCAAGCGCGGCGTGATGATGGCGCTGCTCGGCGCGCTCGCGATCGGCGTGCTCGCCAACTCGGTGTACGTCGACGCGTTCTCGAATCACATCGGATTCAACGCCACGACGAGCTGGGGGTACAACTACTGGGGCGGCGTGACCAACATCGCCCTGCCGCTCGGCCAGCCGCCGTCGATGCCGCTCCTGGCGGTGATCGCCAACAAGTCGCTGTGGCCGCTGTGGGCGCTGATCAGCTTCGCGGGAGCGATCTTCCCGCTGCTCCTGTGCCCGGTCTACATCAACTTCATCAGCCGCATGGGCCTGGCCTGGAGCCTCGACCGCCAGCTGCCCGAGTGGTTCGGCAAGGTCAACGAGCGCATGGCCGCACCGCTGAACGCCATCCTGGCCGCGCTCGGGATGACGGCACTGTTCCTGGTGCTGCAGAACTTCGCCCTGCTGCCACACTCGATCGCTCCGCCGGACGGCAAGCTGAACCTGGTGGCAACACTCTGGTTCTCGATCTTCATGGCCGCCCTGACCTGGATCATGCCGGGGGTGAATGCGGTGCTGATCCGCTTCCGCAGACCCGATCTTGTGCGGAATGCGCCGTACAGCAAGGCGCTGCCATGGCTGGGGGTGGCGTGGCTCGTGTTCCCGCTTTGGATCTACTACTTCGCGGCGGTCAAGCCGGTGTGGGACACCCTGACGTCGAGCGGCACAGGCCGCCTGAACTACCTGAACCACAGCGGCATCACGGGGAGCCTCGTCTTCGCCGGGATCGGGCTCGTGATCTACATCGTGATGAAGCTGGTGCAGAGAAGTAAGGGCGTCGACACCGCCATGCTGTTCGCCGAGATTCCGCCGGATTAGCGGCGGCGTGTCGGACACCACCCGCATCTATATCGCGAGCGACTTCCATGCCGCCGAGAAGGCGTGGAGGAAGTTCCTGAACGCGATCAAGCTGAACGTGTACAAGGCCGACGTCGCGCTGGTCGCCGGTGACTTCACCGGCAAGGCGATCGTGCCCATCGTCGAGACCGACGGTGCGTACGAGGCGGATCTCTTCGGCGTCCACCGGCGCGCCGGCTCCCCCGAGGAGCTGGCCACGCTCGAACGGGACATCGCCGACGTCGGCTACTACTCGGCGGTGATGAGCGCCGCCGACACCGAGCGGCTCTCGACCGATCCGGCCGCCCGCGACGAGCTGCTCCACGGGCTGATGAACGACCGGATGGAGAAGTGGATGACACTCGCGACAGAGCGGCTCGCCGACGGCGGCGTGCCGCTCTTCGTGATCCCGGGCAACGACGACGACTTCGGCATCGACCCCATCCTCGACCGGGAGGACTTCTTCCCTCAGAACGTCGACGGCCGGGTGCTGGACATGCCCGGCGGCCTGCAGATCCTGGCCTACGGCTGGTCGAACAACACGCCCTGGGACACACCCCGGGAGGTGTCCGAAGACGAGCTCTTCGAGCGCCTCGACGCGCTCGCGGCCGAGGTGCGCGATCCGCGCCGCGCGGTGTTCATGATCCACGTTCCACCGCACGACTCGGGCCTCGACACGGCGCCGATCCTCGACGAGAACCTGCGCCCGACCGTGTCGGCCGGCGACGTGCTCCGCGGCCCGGTGGGCTCGACCGCCGTCCGCCGCGTGATCGAGAAGTATCAGCCGCTGCTGAGCGTGCACGGCCACATCCACGAGTCCGGTGGCGAGCGCCACATCGGCCAGACGCTGGCCATGAACCCGGGCAGCGAGGCCAACCACGGCATCCTGCGCGGCTACCTGGTCGACATCGGCCCCAAGGGCATCATCCGCACCCTCCGCGTGGAGGGCTAACCTAGAAGCCGAACGCCGAGCGCATCCCCTTCGTGCTCGCGTCGCCGGCGCGGCCAAGGAAGGCCCGCACGCCCACCAGCCGCTCGGTCGTCTGCAGCAGCGAGTAGTGGCTGAAGAGCTCCGTGCGTAGGCCGCGGCTCACGTACGGCGAGATCACGAGCGTGGCGACGTGGCAGCTGACGTCGTTCAGATGGGCAGCCGAAACGCAGTCCTCGCCGTTGAAGCCGCTGCCATGCGTGCCCTCGTCCCACGTGATGAGGATCGCCGTGTGACCTGTGCGATAGCCGCGGGTGGCCAGGAGCTTCGGCACCCACGTCTTCAGCCAGGTGTCGCCGGTCGTGATCGCGTTCGTGCCGGACGTGCAGGCGAGCTCCATGTCCTTGCACTGATCGGGCGCGATGAACGCGTAGCGCGGCAGGCCGCCGGTGTTGATGTCGTGTCGCAGGCCGTTCAGGTTTGTGTCCCACCGGGTGCAGTCACCGGCAAGCGATGTGTAGGCGACCGCCGGGTTGTGCTTCGGCTTGTAGGGGAAGGCGGAGTGGCGCTGGCAGTTCTGCGCCATCGAGCCCTCATATACGCGCCATGTGCCGCCGGCGTTTCGCACCTGGCTGAAGATGCTCGGGGCGCTCACGCTGTTCGACGCCGTGTCCACGCCGCCGGTGACGGCCATGTAGTTGGGGTGGCTGGGGTGCGTGGCGCTGCGGTAGTTGGTCGCAAGTCCGCACTCCGCGGCGAGGGTGTTCAGGTACGGCGCCGCCCGCCTGGCTGCCGACCCGGCGCCGCCGATGACGTCACTCAGACTCCTGTTCTCGTCCATGATCACGATCACGTGCCGGTACGTGGCGGGAGCGGGACCGGTGCGGGTGCCGCAGGGGCCGGTTGCCGCCGCGGGTGTGGACGCGGCCGTGCCGGGCATGCCCGCGATCGCGATGGCCGCCAGCACGACGGCGGCCGCGACCCGAGGCGCAGAGCTCACGCCCAGGCCGCCTCGCGCACGTCGGCCGGGGCCTTCAGCCAGTAGCTCTCGCGGATCCACTCGAGCGTGGCCTGCAGGCCGTCTTTGTCCTCGATGCGGGCGGTGACCCAGCCGTAGCGGCCGACGTACTTGGCTTCGGACACGAAGGGCAGCGTGAGCGCGATCTCGCGCTCCTCCTTGGTCAGCTTGAGCGTCACGGTGACCGGCGGGCCGTCGCCCAGGATCGCGAACATCGTGCTGCCGCCGCCGACCTTGAAGACGTGCGCCTCGGGGCCGAACGGGTGGTCTTCCCGCGCGTGCGGAAACGACAGCGCGAGCGTGCGGACATCGGAAGCGTCAGAGCCGGGCATTGTCGCAGGTTAGAG
This sequence comes from Gaiellales bacterium, assembly GCA_036569885.1. Taxonomy (GTDB): domain Bacteria; phylum Actinomycetota; class Thermoleophilia; order Gaiellales; family JAICJC01; genus JAICJC01. The sequence continues at coordinate 10,024 of DATCPV010000010.1, forward strand.
CTACGGCACGGGGGGCGCGGAAGGCGACGACTCGGCCGTCTCGCGCACGGCCTCGCCGTAGAAGCGGTCGGCGGCGCGCACCAGGGCGCTCGGGTCGTCGACGCCGTGGAACGTGAAGTTGGCGTCGGGGGCGTCGGTGCCGGCCGTGTCCCACTCGATGTCGCCGATTCCCAGGATCCGCTGTGCGATCGACTGGTTCAGGTTGACGTTCTGGACGCGGTCGACGTGAGTGGTGCGCTCGCGGCGGGTGGCGATGCCGGTGCGGATCTGGATGCGCCGGTCGGTGACGAGGTAGCGCGTCGTCTTGCGCCGGATCCAGCCGGCGGCGTACGTCAGCACGAGCAGGACGACCGTCGCAACCACGAACCAGGTGGCGGTCACGCTGCGGCCGGCCGCGTCGAGGATGACCCACACCGCGATCGGGATCAGCGACGCCAGCGTCCACTTGACGTAGAACAGCAGCATCGCCTTCCAGCTCGGGTGGCCCTGCCACACCGTGGTCTCACCCTCGTATCCGCTCACGGGCGTGAGTGTATCGAGCGTCAGCCGCCGGGTGTGACCCGGTAGGCGTCGAACACGGCGTCGATGTTGCGCAGGGCCGAGAGCAGGCTGCGCAGCTCGCGAACGTCCCCCACCTCGACGGTGTACCAGTTGCGCGCCATCTGGTCGGCGACGTGGCCGCCGTACTCGACGATGTTCGCGCCGTGCTCGGCGAAGGTGCGAGCGACGTCCTCGAGGAGCCGCTGGCGATCCCACGACTGCAGCGCGATCGTGACCCGGAACGAGCTCGTGGCGGTCTCGGCGTCGTCCCAGTGGACCGGCGTGAAGCGCTCGGGTGTGCGCCGCAGCGCGCGCACGTTCGGGCAGTCGTCGCGGTGGATCGTGATGCCCCGGCCGAGCGAGATGTAGCCGCAGATATCGTCGCCCGGCACCGGGGTGCAGCACTTGGCCATCCGCACCAGCACGTCGGGGTCGGCCTCGTCGACCACGATGCCGTAGGCCGAGCTCGCGATCGGCCGCTTCTGCGGCCGTCGCTGCGGCATCGTCTGCTGTTCGGGCGAGACGACCTCGACCGTCTTCAGCCGCCCGATCAGCTTGCTCACGACCTGGCCGACCTGCACCTTGCCGCCGCCGATGGCGACATAGAAGTCGTCGGCCTTCTTGAAGCCCATCTCGCGGATGATCCCGGCCAAAAGCGGCGAGGACGTCACCTTCTGGTGCGGCAATCCGTTCGACTTGAGCGCCTGCTGCAGCGACTCGCGCCCACGCTGCTCGAGATCCTCGCGCGCCTGCTGGGTGAACCACTGCCGGATCTTGTTGCGCGCCCGCGACGACTTCACCAGGGTCAGCCAGTCGCGCGACGGCCCCCGCTCCTGCTTCGACGTCAGCACCTCGACGAATTCGCCCGACTGCAGCCTGTAGTGCAGCGGCACGATGCGGCCGTTGACCTTGGCGCCGACACAGCGGTGGCCGACGTCGGTGTGCACCGCGTAGGCAAAGTCGAGCGGCGTCGCCCCCACCGGCAGGCTCTTGACCTCGCCCTTGGGCGTGAACACGTAGACCTCGTCCGAGAACAGGTCGACGCGGAGGGTGTCCATGAACTCCTTCGGATCCCGCGCATCGCCCTGCCAGTCGGCCAGCTGCGCCACCCACGCGTCGGCCGAGCTCTTCCGGGGAGCGGACGGCTGCTTGTACATCCAGTGCGCGGCGATGCCGTACTCGGCCGTCTGATGCATCTCGTGCGTGCGCACCTGGATCTCGAGCGGCTTTCCCTGCGTCCCGATCACCGTCGTGTGCAGCGACTGGTACATGTTGAACTTGGGCATGGCGACGTAGTCCTTGAACCGCCCCGGCATCGGCTTCCACAGTGAATGGATGACGCCGATC
>DATCPV010000011.1:0-3473 GCA_036569885.1 Gaiellales bacterium
ACCATGCACCCCGCGGCGATCGCTGCGGCCGCCCAGGTGCGGCTGCCCCGCGTCATCTCATCCCGTGAAGCCCGGCATTCCGGTGGACTGCGTCGGGCCCACGATGAAGTGGGTCGAGTCGACCACCGACAGCACCTGAGAGGCGGTGGCGGGCTGGTCGAACGCCGACCGGGCCGGGAGAACGCCGGCCACGCGCCGGATCCAGGCCGCGTGGCGGGCCTCGACGGCGTGGATCGCGAGCGCCGCGTTCAGATAGGGCACCGAGATGATTCGCGGTGCCTGGCCCTTGTAGGCGGCGACGCCGAGATCCTCGAAGGCCACCGCCGTGCGGATGAAGGCGCTCTGCGACTCGGTTGCTCCGCGGAAGTCGAACTTTGGCTCCGGGACCGCCCGGTTGCCGAGGAGCTTTGCGAGCGCGTGCACGTGTGCGCGCTCGTGCTGCCCGACGATGCGGACGAGCCGGGCGGCCTCGCCGGTCACGGCGTTGATCCGCTGGGTCTCGGTGTAGAACGACGCCTGCAGATACTCCAGCGTGAGTGCGAAGTTGAGGATCGCCACATCGCCCTGGGGCTCGTCGTCGGCCGCCTGGGCCGTGCCGGCGCTCGCCAGCATCGCGGCCGATCCCACCAGGCCGGCCGCCGCGAGCGTCTGCAGCGCGGCCCGGCGCGTCGTGGGGGCGGTCGCCGCCATCGTCTCGGCCAGAGCGCCGTCGCGGTCGAAGGCGTGCAGGTCGTCGCTCATGCGGATCCCTTCACGAAGCCGGTGCGGTGGATGGCCGCGGCCGCCTGGGCGGCGGTGAGCGTCGGGTTCCACGGCGCCGGAGCGGGCAGCTCGCCGAGCACCTCGCGGATCCAGGCGGCGTGGCGGGCCTCGACCGAGACGATCGTGGCCACGGCCGCAAGCGACAGCTTGGTCAGGTTGGCGGCCTGCCCATCGAATGCGGCCACCGCCAGGTCCTCGAGCATCCGGGCGGCGGGGCCGAACGTGTTCGCGTCGGTGACGGCCTCGCCGAAGTCGAAGGCGGGCGCGGGCTTCGCAGCGGAGCCGAGGGTCTTGCGCAGGAAGGCGACGTGCTCACGCTCCTGCCGGCCCACGACACGTGCGTACTGGGCCAGATCGCCCGTGAGGTTGGCGTGCAGCAGCGCCTGCGTATACAGCGCAACCTTCAGTTCTTCGAGCTGCAGCGCAAAGTTCAGGATCTCGACGTCGCCGGCCTTGGAGCGCGATCCGAGAGCGGGTGCGCCGATGCCGGCCACGAGGATTCCCCCTGCGACCAGGCTCGCGGCGGACAGTACGGCTCGCCGGCTCGCCGTGTGCTGCTCAATGCCTGTCGGCTCCTGCTCCAATCGACCACCCCGCATTGTTCCTATTGCCCAAAGCACGAACACCAAATGCTTCGATGATACTCACACTTTTACAAAATGGAAACAGCTGACATGCGGGGATGTGCCAAATGGCGTCCGGCCCGCGATTACTGAGGCGACGCGGGCGCCCGGTCGACGCGGACGAAGATGAGCGCCGTCGCGAGACAGAGGAGCGAGAGCAGCACATACGACGTTCGCGCCCCCTCCCAGTGGGTGATCCGCGAGCCGGCCACGGGCCCGATGACCGCGCCGACGCCCCACATCAGGTTCACGACGCCGATCACGACGCCGTGGCCGAGCTGCGCCCGGTCGGCGCCGTCGGTGCTGAGCGGATAGCCGACGGCGTACAGGATCGACTGCACCGCCGCGGAGACGACGACGAGGACCACGAAGACCGCGAGGCCGGCGGGCAGCGCGAACAGTCCGGTCAGGAGTGCGAGCGCCGCACACGCGCCGGCGGCGAGGGGAACCCGGCCGACCCGGTCACCGACCCGGCCGGTGGTGACCACGGCAACCGCCCCGAACACCGCGCCCACCGAGTAGACGAGACCGATCCCGGTGCGATTCATGCCCAGGCTCGACAGGTGCAGCGGCACGAGCAGCTGCAGCGCCGCTCCCACCACCGCCACGACCATGATCATGACGACGCTCGCGGTGATCAGCGATTCGCCCACCGACGCCCGCAGCGCCGAGCGCATGGTGGCGCGGCGGTGCAGCTCGGTCGGGGTGTCGGGCTCGGCGAGGACACCCACGAGCAGCGCGCCGCACACGGCCGCCATGCCGAGGAACGTCGCGCGGATGCCGACGGCGCTCGTCAGCACGCCGCCGACGAACGGGCCCGCGATGATCCCGAGCGTCGCCGCTGCCTGGGCATAGCCGACCGTCTCACCGCGCCGCTCGACCGGCGAGCGCGCGGCCACCCAGGCCAGGCCGCCGCCCCACACAGCGGCGTCCGCGCCGCCCTGCAGCGCGCGGGCCGCGACCAGCTCGGCGAACGAGCCGGCCAGCGCCAGGCCGACAGTCGACCCCGCCATCGCCACGGCGCCGACCGCCGTCACGCGCCGCGCTCCCCACCGGTCGGCCAGGTGCCCGATCGGGACGGCGACCACCACCACCGCCACGCTGAACGCGGCCAGCATCCAGCCCACCTGCAGCGTCGTCAGGTCGAGTTGCCTGCGGTAGTACGGCAGCAGCGGCACGATCGCCGACCACAGCGCCAGGTCGCACACGACCAGCGCACAGACGAGGGTGATCAGGCGACGCACGCGCGCATCGTAGGACGCGCGGCCCACTTGGCGGGGTCCCGGTAGCATGGCGCCCCAGCAAGTCTGCGGGAGGCGTTGTGAACTGGGATGTGTTCATCACCTGTGCGGTGACGGGAGCCGGCGACACGGCGGGGCGCAGCCCGCTCGTGCCCGTCACGCCCGAGCAGATCGCCGCGGCCGCGATCGAGGCCGCCCGGGCCGGAGCGGCCGTCGCGCACATCCACGTTCGCGACCCGGCCACGGGCCGCGGCGCCCGCGATCCCCGGCTCTACCGGGAGGTGGTCGAGCGCGTCCGTGCCGCCGACGTCGATGTTGTCCTCAACCTGACCGCCGGCATGGGAGGCGACCTCGTCCTGGGCGGCGAGGATGCCCCGCTCCCGCCCGACCCGGCCGGTACCGACATGGTGGGGGCGGCGGAGCGCCTCGCGCACGTCGAGGAGCTGCGCCCGGAGATCTGCACGCTCGACTGCGGCACGATGAACTTCGCCGCCGGCGGCGACTACGTGATGGTGAACACGCCCGGGATGCTCAGGGCGATGGCGCGCAGGGTGCAGGAGCTCGGCGTGCGGCCCGAGCTCGAGGTGTTCGACACCGGCCATCTGGTGTTCGTCAAGCAGCTGATCGCCGACGGGCTGATCGATTCGCCGGCGCTGATCCAGCTGTGCACCGGCATCCCCTACGGCGCACCCGACGACCCCGGGACCCTGCTCGCGATGCGAAACCAACTGCCCGACGGCGCGGTGTTCTCGACGTTTTCGATCGGGCGCATGCAGTTGCCGTTCGTGGCGCTGGCCCCGCTGGTGGGCGGGAACGTGCGCGTCGGCCTCGAGGACAACCTGCTGCT
>DATCPV010000012.1:0-5358 GCA_036569885.1 Gaiellales bacterium
TTCCGGGTCGGGTTGCACGAGCCGAGCGGGACTCTGGCCCACGCCGAAGGCAACTGACGGATTCGTGGCACAATCGTGCGTATGCGGGCGCTCGTAAATCCCGCTCTGGACACCTCGGCGGTACCGTCGCCGACCACCGACGCCCTCGCGTTTCATGCCGCGCTTGCGGGTTACCGGCCGACCCCGCAGCACGATCTTCCCGCGATCGCCGCCGAGCTGGGCTTTGGTGCCGTGACGCTCAAGGACGAGTCCGACCGGCTGGGCCTGCCGGCGTTCAAGGTGCTCGGGGCGTCCTGGGCAGTCGAGCGCGCGTTGCGCGACCAGTCCGGGGCGCGCATGCTGGTCGCGGCCAGCGCCGGCAACCACGGCCGCGCGGTCGCCCGGGTCGCGGCACTGCGCGGGCTCGCCTGCCGGATCTACCTTCCCGCCGGCTCCGCCCCGGCAAGAGTCGACGCGATCGCCGCCGAGGGGGCCGACGTCGTGGTGACCGGCGGCCACTACGAGCAGGCCGTGGAGCAGGCCTCCCGGGCGGGCGGGGAGCCAGGCGCAATCGAGATCGCCGACGTCGGCGAGTCCGGACCGGCCCGCTGGGTGGTGGACGGCTATCAGACGCTCTATGCCGAGATCGAGGCCGTCGGCGGGTGTGACGTCCTGCTCGTACCGGTCGGAGTGGGCTCGCTCGCCGCGGCGGCCGCGCGCTACGGCGCGCATACGGGAACCGCGGTCGTCGGCGTCGAGCCCGCCACGGCCGCCTGCCTGACCGCATCCCTCGCCGCCGGGGCGCCGACCGCGGTGGCGAACCCGGGCACCACCATGGCGGGGCTCAACTGCTCGGAGATCTCGGCGAGCGCGTGGCCGTCGCTGCGTGACGGCATCCGGGGGATGGTGACAGTGACCGACGCCGAGGCTCACGCCGCGATGCGTGAGCTCGCCGGGGCCGGGCTGGTCATCGGCGACTGCGGCGCCGCCACGCTGGCGGCGCTGCGGGCGCTGGCCACCGAGCCCGGGTGTGCCGGGCTGCGCCAGGCGGTCGGACTAGGACCGCACCGCCGCGTCGTGTTGGTCGCAAGCGAAGGGGCGACCGACCCGGCGGCCTACGAGCTCGCCGTCAGCCGGGGGTGACGACTCCGCGCGCCGCCCACGCCCACGTCTGCAACGTGAACGGCCCGTCGCCCAGGAGCTCCCGGCAGCGCTCGCGAAGCGCGTCTCGGTGGGCCGCGTCGAGGCTGTGAACGTAGGCACCCGCCGGCCCCACGCCCAGGCCGAACGGCTGCCACCAGTCGTCCAGCGTCGGGTGCTCAATGGTCGACGAGAGCGCGGTCTGAGAGACCTCGGTCAGTCCGATCTTCTCGAAGAGCGCGACGATCTCGCCCTCGCGAACGCCGACCGAGCGGCGTTCAGCCTGGGCATCAGGATCGAGCTCGAGGGCCGCCCGCCAGAACGGCGAGATCGGGGCGCGGCCGCCGCCCAGATCCCACATGCAAGCCGCGATGACGCCGCCTGGACGGGTGACGCGCGCCATCTCCCGCAGGCCCGCGACGGGGTCGTTCATGAAGCTGATCACGAGCTGGGCCAGCGCCGCGTCGAACGTCGCATCGGTGAACGGCATCTCCTCGGCACCGCACAGGTGCACGTCGACGCCCGGATGGCGCTCGCGCACCGCGGCGACGAACGACTCCGACGGATCGACCGCCGAGACGGCGTCAGGCCCGAGCCGCTCGACGAGCTCGGCGGTCAGCATGCCCGACCCGGCGCCGACGTCGAGCACCCGCTGGCCCGCCTCAACGCCGGCCAGGTCGGCCAGTTGCGGGGACAGCTGCGCGGAGTACCGGCCCATGAACCGGTCGTAGGAAGTGGCGGAGACGGCGAAGTTCACCCGGCCACCGTACACCAGTGGCGCCGTCAGGAGGTCAAAAGCGCCTCGGCCTCACGCCGGTTCGCCGGTCGACCCGAGCGAGGCAAGGCGCTCGGTGACCGGTCGCGGCGCCCGCTTCCGGCGGGGAGCCAGCACATAGGCCAGCATCGGCACCGCGTAGAGCAGCCACCCCAGCGTCTCGCCGACCGTCGGCTCCGGCTGCACGCCGAGCACGCCGGTGACGAGCGAGCTCGTGACAGTGCCCGGACGCACGAGCCAGTTCAGGTTGACGACACCGGCCTGAAGGCCGTTCCACCAGGTGGCCTCGTGGGCCGTGTGAATTGCGCTTGCGACCAGCCCGGCGGCGACCAGCACGAGTACCACTGCGGTCGCGCGGAAGAAGCGGCCCAGGTCGAGCCGGACCCCTCCCTTATAGATGCCAAAGCCGATGACGACCGCGACCAGAATGCCGGACAGGGCCCCCAGGCCAGCGGCCGTCGAATCGCCCGATGCCTGGAATGCAGCGAGCATGAAACCGGCGGTCTCGATGCCCTCGCGCATGATGGCGAAGAAGGCCATCACGACGAGCGCCCACGCCGAGCTCTGCGCGACCGCGACGGCCGCGCTCGCCCGCAGGTCGGAGGCAAGCGTGCGCGCGTGCCTGCGCATCCAGACGATCATGAAGGTGACCATGCCCACCGCAGCCGTCGCGACGATCGTCTCGAGGCCCTCCTGCTGCTGCAGAGGCAGCGACCGGTCGAGCACCTGCAGGCCGACGGCGACTGCGACGCAGAGGACGAGTGCCAGGCCCACCCCTGCCCACATCGCCCGCAGCGCGGCGCGGTGGCCGCCCTGGCGCAGGAACGCGGCGACGATCCCGACCACGAGGGATGCTTCCACACCCTCGCGGAGGCCGATCACAAAGGTCGGCAGCAACGCCGCAGCTCCTCTCTGTCGATGACTTAGGTCAGCCTAATCTTAGGGCGGCCTAAGTATGCCCTCCGGATCCTGCTCGCGTCAAATCAGAGGCGCCGCGTCCGCGATCCGTGAAATACTCGGCGGCCATGATGGAGGAGACGCGATGCCGTCGGATGTGATGGGCCGCGGGTGGGCCGACGTTCTCGGTGAGATCCCACTCTTCGCAGACCTTTCGAAGCGCCACCTGAACAAGATCGCCGGTCTGGCGAAGACCCGCCGCTATGCGCGCTTCACCACGATCGTTCGCCAGGGCGAGCGCGGCGACAGCTTTTACGTCATCCTCGATGGGACGGTGCTCATCAAGCCGGCCGGCAAGCGCACGGTGCGCCTGAAACCCGGCGACTGGTTCGGCGAGATGGCGCTGCTCGACGGAGCGCCCCGCACGGCGACGGTCGAGGCCGAGACCGAGGTGTTCGTGATGCTGCTGGGACGCACCGCGTTCCAGAAGGCGGTCGTGGCCGACCCGAAGATGGCCATGCTGCTGCTGCGCACGCTGGCCTCGCGCCTGCGCGCCGCAGAGCGCTCCGCGTCGTACTAGCGCCAAAAGGGGTCAGACCCCTTTTGGCGCGCATCGCTCAGGGATCTCCTCCAGCTCAGCGGCGCTCAGATGCCACTCGGCGGCGGCCGCGTTGGCCGCGATCTGCGCCGGGCTGGTGGCACCCGCGATCACCGAGGCGACGCCCGGCCGCGAGGCAAGACCGGCGATCGCCAGCTGGAGCAGGTCGTGGCCATGGCTGCGGGCGTACCCGGCCAGCCGGTCAACGAGCGCGAACGTGGTCGCCGACGCCTCAACGCTCGGGCTGACCCACGTCCCCTCGCTCATCGCCTCTTCGCCCGCCCAGCGCGTGCCCTGGGGCGGCAGCCCTCCATGCTTGTATTTGCCCGTCAGCAGCCCGGCCGCGAGCGGGTAGTAGGGCACGAAGCCGATGCCGAGCTCGACGCAGCGGGGCAGAAGGTCGCGCTCGGGGGAGCGCTCGAGCAGCGAGTACTCGTTCTGGAGGGCGGCGATCGGCGCTGCCCCGGCGGCCTCCTCGAGCTGCTCGACGGTGAGGTTCGAGACGCCGATCGCACGCACCTTGCCCGCATCCACGAGCTCGGCCATGGCGGCGACGGTCTCGGCGATCGGCGTCACCTCGTCGGGCCAGTGGTAGTAGAGCAGGTCGACGTGGTCGGTCTGAAGCCGCTCGAGCGAGCGGTCAAGCGCGCGGCGGACGTAGCCCGGCTCCCCTCGTGCCGCCACATCGTCACCCATGTCGCCGCCGAACTTCGTCGCCAGCACCACCTCATCGCGGCGACCGCGCAGAAGCTCGCCGAGCATTCGCTCGCTCCCGCCCCGGCCGCCATAGATGTCGGCCGTGTCGAAGAACGTGATGCCGGCGGCGATCGCCGCATCGACGACGGCGCGCGTGCGGTTGAAGTCGAGCCGGCCGCCGAAGTTGTTGCAGCCGAGCCCCACGCGGGAGACCCGAAGCGGGCCGAGCGACACCTGCTCCATGCCTGCCAGTGTATGCCCACCCGATCCCCCGGGAGGGGGATCGCCGGGCGGCCGGAGCCAGCGGAAACTCGGACTGTCCCCCATCCGGCATCGTCGCCGTCCAGCATCTCTGGGCACACGACGGCGGCGATGATCGGAGCGGGTGAGCCAATGGGTATCCAACTTTGGCGCCAATCGATCGGCATATACTCCGCCGACCCGTGCCCCCGCGAATGTTGCCGCGACCCACCGGCCGCGGCGAGCCAGGAGCCGATTGGCCACTCAACCTCCGCCCAACGGCCCGGGCGATGGAGATTCTCCCCCGCGCGCCGTCAAAATGACCGTCTACGGCAGCGAGCCGCCCAAGCCGCCCCGGCGCCGCCGCGGCCGGCGTCGCCGCTTACCCCGCTGGGCGCGCTACACCCTGTCGGCGCTCGGCCTGATCGTGGTTGTGGTGCTGGGCGCGGGCGGCTATGAGCTGTGGTACCTGAACAACATCTACAACAAGGTGACGAAGGTGACCGGCGTCGACATCAAGGCGTCCCATCACCTTGCGCCGAAGATCCCGACGTCCGGGCAGCCGATCACCGCGCTTCTGATCGGCTCTGACCACCGCTCCGACGGCGCGACCGGCAAGAACGGCCTCTCCGACACGCTGATGCTGGCGCGGATGGACCCGAAGCACCACATGGTCTCGCTGCTCTCGATCCCGCGCGACCTGTGGGTGCCCAGCCTCGGCAACAAGATCAACTCGGCCTACTCCGACGGCGGGGACGCGAAGTCGCTGGAGGCCGTCGAGGAGGTCACCGGCGTCCACCCGAACTACCTCCTGAACGTCGACTTCTCGGGCTTCCAGAAGCTCGTTGACTCGCTCGGCGGCGTCTACGTTAACGTCGACCAGTACTACTACAACCCCCTCGCCCAGTCCCAGTACACCGGGTTCTCGGCGATCGACGTGAAGCCCGGGTACCAGAAGCTGAACGGGGCCGATGCGCTCGCGTTCTCGCGCTACCGGCACACCGACGACGACTTCCACCGCCAGGCCCGCCAG
>DATCPV010000013.1:0-5331 GCA_036569885.1 Gaiellales bacterium
GGACCAGGCCCTCGCGGCCGGCTCGACCGAGGCGCTCGGCGGCGCCCTGCTTGCCCTCGGTGCGCTGACTCCGCTCGCGCTCGGAGCGCTGGTGGGGGTGATGATCACCGCCATCCGCACCGTGCACTGGAAGAACGGCGTGTGGGTGACGGAGGGCGGATACGAGTACAACCTGGTGCTGATCGCCGCGCTCCTGGCCCTCGCCGAGGGAGGCCCGGGCCCGCTGTCACTGGACGGTGCACTGGGGCACGGCTCCGGATCGCTGCTCGAGGCGGCCGGCATGCTGGGGCTCGGAGCCGCGGGGTCATACGCCACCCTCGAGGTCGCCAAGCGCCGCGCGCCTGCGACCTCCGGCGCCGCCGCCTGACCCAACACCTCAGGCCGGGGCCGACTCCCGCTCGACGAACGCCCTCCACCCGGCGTACTCGTGATCGCGGGCCGAGCTCGAGCCGGGCGCCGGCTCGACCGTCTCGCCGCCCGCCTGCAGTGTGGCCAGATCGGCAAGCGTCCAGCAGCCCGCCCCGATTCCCGCCGCCGCGGCGGCGCCCAGCGCGGTGGCCTCGGCCGTCGCGGCCACGCGCACAGGGATGCCGAGCACGTCGGCCTGGCGCTGCATCAGCCAGCGGTTGGCGGTCATCCCGCCGTCCACCCGCAGGATCGCGGGCGCGGCGCCGGCCGCAGCGAGCGCCTCGGCGATGTCGCGAACACGGAAGCAGAGTGCCTCGAGCAGCGCCCGCACCAGGTGGGCGGGCGTGGAGTGGGCGGTCATCCCGGTGAAGACGGCGCGGGCGTCGGCCCGCCACCACGGCGCTCCCAGGCCGGTCAGCGCGGGGAGGAACCGGACGCCGCCGGTGTCGGCGACCGACATGGCGAGCGCCTCTGACCGCTCCGGGGCCTCGAGGAGCCCAAGGCTCGCCGCCCACTCGAGCGCGGATCCGGCCGAGAACACCCCGCCGTCGAGGGCGTAGTCGCTGCGTCCGCCGATCTGCCACGCCACCGTCGGAAGCAGGCCCGCGGTCTGCACCGGCGGCTCCGAACCGGCGTGCGCGAGCACGAAGATGCCGGTGCCATAGGTGGCCTTCGCCGTACCGGCCGCAACGGCGCCGTGCCCTGCCAGGGCCGCGGTCTGATCGACGAGCAGGGCCCGCAGCGGCAGCGGCCGCTCGATCCCCGTCGCCCGCAGCGCGCCGAGGTCGCCCGCCGACGGCCCGATGGGCGGAAGCGTGGCGGCGTCGACGCCGAACACGTCGCAGAGCTCACCGCTCCACCGGCCGGGGTGGGCGAGCTCCTGGAGTTGGGTGCGCGCGGCGGTGGACGGCTCGGTGCGGGCGCCGTCGCCCAGCCGGGCGCAGACATACCCGTCGAGCGTGCCGAACCGGGCCTGTCCCCGTTCGGCCGCGCGTCTCACCGGCTCGCTCTGCTCGAGCAGCCAGGCGATCTTTGTCGACGAGAAGTAGGGGTCAAGGGGCGTCCCGGCGAGCGCGAGCACCCGCGGCCCGGCGCCCGCCGCGGCGAGCCGCTCGACGATGCCCTCGGAGCGCCGGCACGACCAGACGATCGCAGGCGCGAGCGGTCGCAGGCTCTCGGCATCCCAGGCCACCACCGTCTCGCCCTCGTTGTCGAGTCCGACCGCCGTGATGCGGTCGGGCCCGACCGCCGCGGCGACCTCCGCCAGTGTCTCGTCCACCGACACAACCACCGCCTCGGCGTCCTTCTCGACCCAGCCCGGGTGCGGATGGGCGACCGGCACCCGCCGGTACGCCTGCGCGAGCTCACCGAAGTGCTCGTCGAAGGCGACCGTGCGGGTGCCGGTCGTGCCCTGGTCGATGCCGACGACTACCGTCAGAGCGCACCCTCGGGGGCGGCCGCCTCGTCGGGCACGGCACTGGGTGGCTGCTCGAGCGCGCTGCGGTGGAACACCTGCAGGAGGATGATCCACACCACTCCGGCAAGCGTCATCCCGAGCGTGTACTTGGCCGCTTTGTGGAAGACGTCAGGGCCGAACACCACCGCCAGCTCGTACACGAGCCAGACGAGCGCCGCGCCGACGACGAGCGGCTCCCACCTTCCGAGCGCGAAGAACCCCTTCTCGGTCTTGAGCTTGGTGCGGGTCGCGATGTACAGCAGCACGGTCGCCAGGTAGTACATGGCGGGCAGCTGGGTCGAGGCGGTGAACAGGTCGAACACCCGATCCGAGAACCAGATCAGCAGGATGGCCGCAACCACCCACCCCAGGATGACGGCGTTGATGGGGGTGCGGGTCGTGCGGTTCACCCGCCGGAACACCTGGTACCCCGGGAACCGCTCGTCGCGCGACATCGACCAGATGAGGCGGCTCTGGGAGACGTAGATGATCAGTCCGCAGGCGAAGATCGAGATGCAGACGAAGATCAGGAAGATCTTCTCGACGACCGACCCCAGCTGGATCTTGATGATGTCGGCGACGACGGTGGAGGAGCCCGTGAGCTCGGCGATCCTCCCGCTCGGCATCGCGATCGTGACGGCGATCAGGAACACCATCCCGATCACCCCGGAGTACAGGACGCTCGTCCACATCGCGCGCGGCACGATCCGGCGCGGTTCGTGGGTCTCCTCCGCCAGGTTCGCGGAGGTCTCGAACCCCACGATGGTGTAGGCACCGAGCAGCGTCGAGAGCATGATCGGCCCGAGCCAGGTGAACCAGTGGTCGTGCACGATGCCAGTCGAGGACAGGTTCGAGAACGAGCCGTCCGACCCGAAGATGACCGCGAGTGCGAGCACGACTGTCAGGCCGACGATGCCGATGATCTCGGTGGCCACCGCCGCGTTGTTGACCATCTCGACGAGCTTCGTCGAGAAGATGATCATGGCCGCCTGGACGAGCACGACCGCCAGCGTGACGAGCACGTCCTGGGACACGTCCGCGCCGGGCAGCGAGAACACGGTGTGCGCGCCGTTGGTGATCCCGAACAGCGGGTCAAACGCGGTGAGGACGAAGCCGCCGTAGTCGACCGAGATCACGACGATGGCGAGGAACGAGTAGGAGATCCAGCCGATGAACAGGCCGATGACCGGGTTCGTGAGTCGTGAGGCCCACTGGTAGGAGAACCCCGAGAGCGGGATCTTGGCCGCGAGCGCGCCAAAGACGAGCGCGACACAGAGCTGGCCGGCGATGACGATCGGCCACGTCCAGATCGCGGCCGGGCCGCCGCTCTGCAGCGCGAACGCGTAGGTCGTGAAGATGCCCGTCGTGATTGAGATGAACGAGAAGGCAACGGCGAACGAGGTGAACGAGCGGATGGTGCGCTCGAAATCCTGCCGGTAGCCGAAGCCCGAGACATCGTGGTCCGTGCTCATGTGCTCCCCCCTCGAGTAGTGGAACGGACCGTCGTCATGGGACAAACGCCTCGGAGTGAAAGTGGGACCGCCCGGCCAGGAACCGGTCTTCGGCGTATTCCACGGGCCGCCCGGCCTCGTCGAACGCGCGCCGGCGCACCAGCATGTGCGGCTCGCCGATGCGACACCCCAGGAGCCGCACCGCGTCCGCGTCGGCCGCGACCGGCTCGAGCTCCTGCTCGGCGCGGCGCAGGCGGATGCCGTAGTCGGCGGCGAGGATGTCGTAGATCGACCGCGTCTCCAGGTCGTGCTCGTCGAGCGCCGGGGCGACGATGTCGGGAAACCACGACCGCTCGAGCGCCACCGGCATCCCGCTCGCGGTGCGGACCCGCTCGAGGTGGTAGATCGATTCGCCCGTGCGAAGCTCGAACAGCCGGGCGAGGTCGCGGTCGGCGGCAACGTGCTCGGAGACGAGGATGCGCGCACCCGGGCGCAGGCCGGCGGAGAGCACACCGCGGGAGAACGACATCAGGATGCGCATGTCCATCGACACGCGCGGCTGGGCGACGTACGTCCCGGAGCCCTGCCGCCGCTCGATCACCCCGGCCGACTCGAGCAGCTGCATCGAGCGGCGCAGCGTCGGCCGGGCGACGCCCAGCTCCGTCGAGAGCTCGCGCTCGGTCGGCAGCTTGTCGCCGGCGCTCAGGCCGGCGCTCGCGATGCGCCGCTCGATCGTGTCGCGGACCTGCAGGTAGCGGGCCGGGCGGGCGCTCACCGCCGCCTCCGGATCAGCAGCGCAGCCAGGGCCGCGGAGGCACCCGCAGCCAGCGGCACGCGCAGCGCGCGGGCCAGCATCGGCACGTCCTCGACGCCGACATGGATGCGCGACCGCCAGGTGCCGAGCAGGCCCTCGACCACCAGCTCGCGCCCCTCCCGGCGCACCGCGGTGACCTCGAACGGCAGGTCGCCGATGGGCGAGCTCACCCTCATGCGGCCGCGCTCGTCCGCAGCAGTGACCGCACCTCGGCCGCCGCACCGGCACCCGCCCGCGCCGCCCCGGCGGCATCGGCCGGGTCGTCGAGCGGCTGGGCAAAGACCGTCGCCGGCGCCTCCCAGACGGCGCCGTCGACGTTTCGCAGCGGCGCCAGGCGGTGCGCGAGCACGACCGCGTCGCACTCGACCCGCTCCGCCTCGGCAACGAGCGCGGTCACCCTGGATGCGCCCTCGATCGCGCTCGGTCGCACGCCCTCGAGGCACCGCGCGCGTACGGGCATCGAGCGCAGCAGCCCGTCGGGGGCAACCACCGTGAGGTCGCGGACGCCGGCCTCGAGGAGGTCGTGCGCCGCCCGGTGGGCCCAGTCGCCGCCGCCGACCACGCACGGCCGCAGCCCCACCGGCAGCCCGTTCTCGGCCAGGTGGCAGGCCACCGGCGCCGGAACGACCCCGGCCGGACGGTCGCCCGTGAGCACGAGCTCTGCTCGGGTCAGGGGACGACTGCCCGCGGCGATCACAAGCACGTCGGCGACCACCCGCAGAACTCCCTCCGGCCCGACGCCGGTGAGGACGCCGTCGTCCCAGCGGATCGCGGTGACGCCCAGATGCAGGACCGCCCCACCGGCTCGGGCGGCGCGGGTCAGGGACACCGTCTCGGCCGCTCTCCAGCCGTGGACTCCTCCCGTGACAGGTATGCGGTCGAGCACATCGACGCGCATATCGGGGGCGAGATCGGCCGCACACGCGAGCCCGGTCAGGCCGGCGCCGACGATGACGGCCGTCACGACCGCACCCCGAGCGTCGCCTCTGGCTCGCTCATCGGGATCTCCCACGGCCGCATGCCCGTGTGCACCGAGTACAGAAACGAGACCCCGGCCAGGCACACCGTCCCCTGGCAGCGTCCGCCGGTCGCGCGGGTGCGCTTGCGCAGGGCGTCGAGCGAGCGCGGTGGGACGCGCATGGCGCATGCGGCCGCGATCTCGGCCGCCGTCACCTGCTCGCATGCGCACACGACCTGGCCGT
>DATCPV010000014.1:0-5343 GCA_036569885.1 Gaiellales bacterium
CTGGTGAACCGCTCCGGGGCGACGTACACCAGCCGTGCCTCGCCATTTCCGATCCGCCCGAGCGCGGCGAGCACCGCCTCCGGGGACATGCTCGACGTCAGCATCTCGGCGCCCTCGAGGCCGCGATTTCGCAGCGCAGCGAACTGATCCTCCATGAGGGCGATGAGCGGCGAGACGACCAGGGTCACCCCATCGGCGAGCAGCGCCGGGAGCTGGTAGCAGAGCGACTTGCCCGATCCCGTCGGCATGACCGCCAGGACGTCGCGGCCGGCCATTACCGCATCCACCGCCTCGCGCTGGCCGGGTCGGAAGCCGGAGAACCCGAACAGCCGCCGCAGCTCGGCGACGGGATCCACGGAGGCCGAGGCCGGGGTCATCCGGCGCCGCGAACGGCCGGCTCGGTCGCCCCGTCGGGCTGCAGCTCCGGCGGGCCGGCGGGCGGCAGCGGCCGCTCTCGCCCCGGAGACTCCACGTCGCTGCGCAGCCACAGGCAGGCGACCACGCCGACCGCGCTCACCGCCGACGCCGCCAGGAACGTCAGCCGCACCGCGTGCACGACCGCCGGCACGTGCGCGCCCGAGTGCTCGGCCGCCTGCACCTGGTGCGCGCTCAGCGCGGCCGCAAACACGATCCCGGCCACGGCCGCCCCGGTGCCGGAGCCGACCTGGCGGGTGAGCGGAATGCTCGACGTGGATCGGCCCTCACGGCCCTCGACGCCGTCGGCGAGCACCGCCGCGAACAGCGCCGGACTGGCGATGCCCATCCCCAGGCCCGAGAAGGCATACGCGATCATCGGCACCGCCGCCCCGCCCGCCGGGACGCCCATCACCACGGTGGCGGCGAACGTCAGCGCGGTGCCGAGGAAGATCTGGTTTCGCGGCCGCGAATTGACCCGGGCCGCGCCCATCGAGCCCGCCGTCCACGCAAGCGTGCACAGCAGCAGGGCGACGCCGACCAGCCGGACTCCCGAGAGCGTGTAGCCGGGCAGGTCGATGCCGTGCGAAAAGCCCACCTGGAGCTGCAGCGGCAGGTATGTCTCGGCGCCCAGGAAGGCGACCCCGGCGCCGAACGCGGCGACGTTGGCCGCGATCGAGTTGGCGGTGTGGGTGAACACCGGGGCGGCGGTTCGGCGCTCGTACCACACGAACACGCCCGCGGGCACGAGCGCGAGCGGCGCGAGGTACTCCGGCGGCAGCCAGCGCCGGGTCACGGCCAGGAGCACCGCAACGATCGCTCCCAGCATCACTGGGCCGACCAGGTTCAGGGGCTGGCGCTCGCCCGACGACACGGGCCGCGGCCGGCCCCGCAGCGCCAGCGCACCCGCCCATGCGACGGCGAAGATCATCGGCAGGTTGATCCAGAACACCCACCGCCAGCCGACGGTCGCAGTCAGGACTGCACCCAGGAGCGGGCCGACCAGAGCCGACACGCCCCACATCGCGGCGTTGATGCCGAAGGCCCGCGGTCGCAACGCATCGGGGATCGACACCGCGAAGAGCCCCAGCGGCACCGCGAACATGAACCCCGCCCCCAGGCCGAGGATCAGCCGCGAGAACGCCACGACCGGCATCGACGGGGCCAGGCCGCCGATCACGTTCGCGCTGGCAAAGAGCACGCAGGCGATGGCGAAGCTGCGCCCGACTCCCTCGCGGTCGATGACCGCGCCCGCAACGGGGAACGTCATCGCGACCGCGACCGTGTAGGCCCCGACGGTGACGGCGATCAGGCCGACGCCGCCGATGTCCTGGGCCGCCGTCGGCAGCGCCGTGGTCACCATCAGCGCATCCAGCGACCCCAGGAAGGTCGCGCCCAGCGCGGCCACCATCAGCGCTCCGTGGTTGCGGAACAGCGCCGCGTAGCTCGGCGTCACGGGCACACCGGCGTCCGCAGCGTCAAGGCTGCTGCGCGTAGATCTTGTCGGTGGCGGGGTGCGTCTTGACGATGTGGCGCTTGAACTGCAGTTCGTCGTACGACAGCCCCGCCGCCGCGCCCACCAGCTGGGCGAGGTGGAAGATCGGCATCCCCAGGTCGATGTCGGCCTCGCGGGCGGCCTTGCCCTGCCAGGCGTCGAGCGAGAGATGGCACAGCGGGCACGGCGTCACCATCGCGTCGGCCCCGGCCTCCTTCGCCTCGGCCAGCGGCTGGATCAGCTCGCCGAGGGCGACCTCCTCGCGCGCCAGCACGATCGGGAACCCGCAGCACTTGATCTTCGAGGGATAGTCCACCGGCTCGGCCCCGCAGGCCTCGATGATCCGCTCGAGCGACTGGGGCCGGTCGGGATCCTCGAACCCGAGCAACTTGGACGGGCGCAGGATCTGGCAGCCGTAGAAGGGAGCGATGCGCACGCCCGCGAGCGGCTTCTGGGCGATCTGCTTCAACCGCTCGTAGCCCTCGCCCTCGGCGATCTCCCACAGCAGGTGGCGCACCTCGACACCGCCGGCGTACGGCGCCGCGCCGACGTCGCGCAGGTTGTGGTTCACGCGCTCGAGCAGCTCCGGGTCGGCCTTCAGCTTGATGTCGGCCTGGCGCAGGTTGAGCGTGCAGACGTTGCAGATGGTCAGGATCGTGTCCTGGCCGAGCTGCTCCGCCTGGCCGAGGATGCGGGCGTTCAGGTGCAGGTAGTACTCCGGCCGCGCCTCGTGCACGTCGCCGGCACCGCAGCAGGTGAAGCCGGGGATGTCGACGAGCTCCATGTCGAGCTTCGCGGCGATCGCCCGGGTCGAGACGTCGAGCTCCTTCTGGGACAGGCTGGCGAGGCAGCCCGGGTAGTAGGCATAGCTGGACTTCACTGCCCGGCCCCCTCGTTCTCGCGGTCGACCGACACCCCGGCGCGCTTCTCCTCGAGCAGCTCCGCCTCTTGCCCCTTCAGCAGCTTGTGCAACTTGCGCACCTCGTCGAGCTTCTTGGCCCGGTGCGGCTTGAGCGGGTTTGGCACCTTGCCGGCCCGGGCCATCTGCATCGCGAACTTGACGTCCATGGCCTTCATCGGGTCGGTGTAGGGCACGAGTGCGGTCTCGAGCAGGTAGCCCGTGGCGCGGGTCGAGAAGTCGAACACCTGCGCGTGGCGGGCGCCCTTGTCCCCCAGCATCCCCTCGGCGTAGATCTCGGAGCCGATCTTGGCGATCGCATCGCGGGGGTCGACGCCCTTGGGGCAGCGCTCGTTGCAGAAGTAGCACCGGGTGCAGTCCCACACCCCGTGGGGGCCGTTGTACATCTCGAGCCGGTGCTTGCGATCGCGGTCGCGCACGTCGCCGACGAACCGGGCGCCCTTGGCGAGCGCGGCCGGGCCGAGGAACTCGGGATCGGACTCCATCGAGTTGCACTCCGACACGCAGCATCCGCACTGGATGCAGAGCGCCTCCTTCATGATCCGGTCGAGCTCCTTCTGCTGCACCCGCCATTCCTTGACCGGCGGGGCGTCGTCCTCTTCGAGCCACGGCTTGACCGCCCGGAACTTGGCCCAGAACGGGTCCATGTCGACCACGAGGTCCTTCACCACCGGCAGGTTGCCCATCGGGGAGACGACGGGCACGCGGCCCTCCTCGACGAGCGGCGCCATCGGCGTCTTGCACGCCAGCACGGCGGCCCCGTCCATGCGCATGCCGCACGAGCCGCAGACGGCCATCCGGCAGCTCTTGCGGTAGCTCAGCGACCCGTCGACCGTGTCCTTGACCACGTCCAGCACGTCGAGCAGCGTCGCCGTCTCGGGCGCGTCGACGGTGTAGGAGTGCAGGCCGCCCTGCTCCGTCTCCGGATTCCAGCGCTCGATCTTGACCGTGAACTGCATGCTGCCTCTCTGTCTGGGAGCTAGTAGGAGCGGACGGCGGGTTGATGCTCGGTGATCGTGACGGGCTTGTAGTCGAGGCTCACACCGCCGTCGTCGTAGGCGGCCAGCGTGTGCCGCAGCCAGTTCTCGTCGTCGCGCTCGGGGTGGTCGAGCCGGCTGTGGGCGCCGCGGCTCTCGGTGCGGGCGACCGCGCCCGTGACCAGGCAGTCCGCCATCTCCAGCATCGAGCCGAGCTCGAGCGCGCCAATCAGGTCGGAGTTGAACGTGCGCGACTTGTCCTGGATCACGACACCGAGCCCGTCGCGGTAGCGCTCGCGCAGGTCGGCGACGTCGGCTGTGCACCGCGCGAGACCCTCGGCCGTGCGGAAGATGCCGGCGTTCTCATACATCGTGTCGGCCAGCTGGTCGCGCAGGATGTGCGGGCGCACGCCGTCGAAGTTGTAGAGCAGCTGGCGGATGCGGCGCTCCGCAACGCGCACCGCAGACGGCGAGAAGACCGCCCGCGTGCCGTTCGAGCGCACCTCCTGGGCGGCGGCGGCCCCGGAGCGGCGGCCGAAGACGATGGTCTCGAGCAGCGAGTTGCCGCCGAGCCGGTTGGCCCCGTGCACCGACACGCAGGCGCACTCGCCCGCGGCGTAGAGGCCCGGCATCACGGTGCGGCCCCAGACGTCGGTGTCGATGCCGCCCATGTGGTAGTGACTGCCCGGCCGCACCGGGATCGGCTCCTCGATGGGGTCGACGCCGGCGTAGTCCATCGCCAGCTCGCGCGAGCCGTGCAGCACGGTCGTGATCTTGCGCGCGCCCAGGTGGGTCAGGTCGAGCAGCACGCACCCGTCCACGCCGCGGCCCTCGTCGATCTCGGTCTGCTCGGAGCGCGACACCACGTCGCGGCTGGCCAGCTCGCCCGCGTTCGGGGCGTACTTGAACATGAACCGCTCGCCCTCGCTGTTGCGCAGGTAGGCGCCCTCGCCGCGGGCGCCCTCGGTGATCAGCACCCCGTTGGCCTTGAGCGTGGTCGGGTGAAACTGCATGAACTCCATGTCCTTCAGCGGCACGCCGGCGCGCCAGGCCATCGACATGCCGTCGCCCGTGCACGCATAGGCGTTCGTGGTGCCGCGGTACATCCGGCCGAGCCCGCCCGTCGCCATGATCACGGCGCCCGCCTCGATCCCCTCCACGCCGCCGTGCATCAGGTCCCAGGCGGTCAGGCCGACGCAGCGGTCGCCGTCGGTGACGAGGTCGAGCGCGAACCACTCCTCGTAGACGGTGACGCCGCTCTTGACCAGCTGCTCGTAGAGGACGTGCAGCAGC
The DNA here is from genome assembly GCA_036569885.1 of Gaiellales bacterium. Classification (GTDB taxonomy): domain Bacteria; phylum Actinomycetota; class Thermoleophilia; order Gaiellales; family JAICJC01; genus JAICJC01. The sequence goes on from DATCPV010000014.1 coordinate 5,099, forward strand.
ACGTGGCCCGTGATGTCGGATGCGTAGGCCGTGCGCGGCGCGCCGCCCGCGCCGAACGGGCGCTGGGCGATGCGGCCGTCCTCCATCCGCGAGAACACCGCCCCCATGTGCTCGAGCTCGTAGATGTCGCCCGGGCCTTCGGCGCACATGGTCGCGATCGCATCCTGGTCGCCCAGATAGTCGGAGCCCTTCACCGTGAAGAAGGTGTGGTCCTCGGGGCTGTCCTCGCCGGCGTTGCCGAGCGC
>DATCPV010000015.1:0-1669 GCA_036569885.1 Gaiellales bacterium
TGCGGCGGGTGCGTTTCATCCCCGCGATCAGGCGCCTGGCCCGCGAGATCGACGCCGAGATCGTGCATGCCCACTACCTGCTGCCCTACGGCCACTGGGCCGCCGGCGCCAACGTCCACCCACTGGTGATGAGCCCGTGGAACACCGACATCTTCACGTACGGCAAGGAGCAGCGCCGGGGCCGGAAATGGGTCGCCGAGTCGATTCGGGCCGGTGACAGGTTCGTGGTCTCGTCGCTCGGGAACGAGGAGGAGACCGTCCGCCTGGGCGCCGACCGCAGTCACATCGATCGGATCGTCTGGTATGTCGATCTGCGCCCGTTCGACCCGGCCAAGCGCGACCACTCGGCGCTGGCCGCGCAGTTCGGCTGGCCGGACGACTCCGTGATCGTGCTGTCGCTTCGCAACTACCGTCCCAACACCAACCTCGACGTGGTGCTGCGGGCGTTCAAGCGGGTGGTGGGGGAGGAGCCGAGGGCGCGGATGATCCTCGCCGCGCGTGGCGGCCCCGAGGCGAAGCTGGTACGCGGCTGGATCGACGATCTCGGGCTGGGCGACGAGGTGCGGATGCACTTCATCGCCCCTGACGATCTCCCAGTCGTCTGCGCGTCGTCGGACATCGGTGTCTCGGTGGCCTCCACCGATGCCACGCCGGCGTCCATGATCGAGTCGATGGCCTCACGGCTGCCGATGGTGATGGGCGAGGCGATCACGATCGACGAGTGGATCACGCAGGGCGAGGGCGGCGAGGTGGTCGGATGCCGCGACGAGGACGCCATCACCGCCGCGCTGCTCAAGCTCGTCCGCGATCCGGGGCTGCGCGGCACCTACGGCGAGCGCAACGAGCGTGTCGTGCGCGAGCGTCTGCCCAACCATCCGGGGCAGGAGCTCGAGCGCGTCTACCGCGCGCTGCTTGCCCAAAACGGCGGGTAGGTCACCCCGCCAATCCGCGGAGCACGTCGGCGAGCTCCCTGGCCCGGGCCCGGCGGGACATCTGTTCGGCAAGGGCGGCGGGGAGGTCGTTGTCGGGGAGGCCGCCGGCGTGGCGCCGGTCGATCAGCGCCTCGAGTGCACGTGACTGGGCGGCGCTGTCGTCGGGGTCGACGGCCTCGCCGGCGCCCGCCAATCGGAGCAGGCCTGCCGCCACGCCCTTCGGCGGCACGGCGGCAAGCACCGGCCGGCGGGCGGCGAGGTATTCGAACACCTTGCCCGAGGTGACCGTGTCCCCGCGTCCGCCGGCATGCGGGATCAGGAGGAGGAGCGCGTCGGCCGAGCGCTGGGCGGCGATCGACTCCCGGAAGGGGACGAAGCCGGTCTCCTCCCAGGCCCCGTCGATGCCGAGATCGCGTGCCCAGGCGCGGTCGGACGCGCGCATGTCGCCGACGAACCGCACGAACACCCGGCCGTCCAGGTCGGGCCGCCGCGCGAGCAGGTCGCGCAGCGCAGTCAGAAACGGGCGCGGAGTGCGCTGGCCGAAGAACGCGCCGGTGTGCACCAGCGTGAACCGCGCCGCCGGTGTGTGTGCCAGCCCGTCGAAGTCACTCAGATCGACGCCGTGGCCGATCACGCGCGTCTTCCCCGGGGCGCTCGGGTCGAGCCCGCGCAGCTCGTCGGCGATCGCCTCGGTGACGGCCACGAGCGCGTCGGCTCGCCGCGCGACGGTCCGCGCC
>DATCPV010000016.1:0-2849 GCA_036569885.1 Gaiellales bacterium
CGCGCAGATTGCGGTCGTCCCTGAGGCCCGGGTAGGCCCGCAGGGCCGACAGCATCGTCTCCTGCCAGCAGTCGTCGGCATCGATGGGCCCGACGCAGGCGCTCAGGTACCGGTGCACGTCGCGCCCGTGCAGGTCGATCAGCCTCTGGAATGGTGGCAGCCTCACACCGGAAGAACGCTCACGACCGCCGGGACGTGAGATTCCTGCATGAACGGTGCCAGGCACTCAATATTCACCCGAACGCCTCCGCCCTCATTGACCGGCCTCGGTGAATATTGAGTGCCTGGCACCGGATATTCACACCGGTTGGAGCTCGGGGGCGTAGCGGCGCTCCCACTCCTCCGCGTCGGGGCTGAAGTAGACCAGCCGCGTCTTCTTCCACTCCTTGGTGGAGTACAGCACCACCCGCTCGCCGAGGCCCGTCTCGGCCGCGATCGCGTCGAGGACGTCCTCGCACTCCTCGCGCGTGCGCCCGTGTGTCATCGAGAACAGGTTGTACGGCCAGTCGGGGTAGGTGGGCCGCTCGTAGCAGTGCGAGACCCCACGGTAGGACGCCATCAGCGCGCCGATCTCCTCCATCCGCTCATCGGGGGCCTTCCACACGCCCATGCCGTTGTAGGTGAACCCGGCGGAGCGGTGGTAGAGCACGGCCGCAAACCGGCGCATCTGACCCGTCTCCTTGAACCGCGCCGCCGCGTCGAGCAGCTCCCGCACCGTGAAGCCGTGCCGCTCTGCGGGGCCCGCGAAGGGCTCGGAGGTCGCGCGCAGGTCGGTCTGAAGCGCCCGGATGCCGGCGATGTCGCGGTCGCTGATCGAACCGGCCGGTGGCGCCTCGAGGCTCGGGGCGGGGCGATGCTTCTTGGCCGCCGGGTCGCGTCCGCCCTTCATGTCGAGGTCGACGCCGATCTTGAAGAAGCGCAGCGCCGGCAGCGGCCGGATCGAGTCGACGCCGGCCAGCTCGCCCAGCAGCTCGACCGACCGGTCGAGGCCGAGCCGCGAGGTCGGAGGCACGCCAAGCGTGAACCAGATGTTGAACTCGTGCTCGCGGCGGTAGTTGTGGGTCACGCCGGGGTGGGAGTTGATCACCTCGGCGGCTGCGTCGGCCTTCTCCGGCGCCGTGCGCGCCGCCACCAGCATCGAGCGGTACCCGAGCTTGCGCGTGTCGAAGATGGCCGAGATCTGACGGATGATGCGCTCGCCGCGCAGCCTCGTCACGCGCTCCAGCACCTCGTCCTCGCCCATCCCGAGCGTCTCCCCCAGCGCCGCATAGGGTCGCTCGGTGACCGGGAAGTCATTCTGGATCAGGTCGCACAACTGCTTGTCTGCGCCATCCATCTACCGCGAAGGATACGCTCGCGGGCGTGCGCGCCGCTCCGCTCCTGCTCCCCCTGGCCTTGGCGGCAACCGCGGCGGGCTGCGGAGGGGGCGGCGACAGCGTCGCCGCGCACCAGCGCTATCTGTGGGTGCAGACGTGCGCCGAGTGCCACGCCATCGCGCCCGGCCGCCGGTCGCCCGACGTCGCCGCGGCCAACCTGAGCGACGTCCACCCGAGCCGCGAGGCGGTGCGCCGGGCCGTGATCGACGGCCGCCCGGGCATGCCCAAGGGCCTGCTCGGCGGCGACGACGTCGACAGCATCGCCGCCTACGTCGTGGCGCGGACGAAGCGGTGAGCGCCGCCCTCCCTCCCGCCTTCGACGCCTCCGTCGTGCAGGCCGTGGCGATGGACATGGATCGCACGATCCTGCCGTCGTCGCTCACCCTGTCGCCCGCGACGCTCAAGGCGGTGGCCGCCGTCAAGCGCGCCGGTATCGAGCCGATCATCGCCACCGGGCGGATGTTCGCCTCGGCGCGGCCCTACGCGCTCGAGCTCGGCATCACCGCGCCCTTGATCTGCTACCAGGGCGCGCTCGTGGCCGATCCGCAGAGCGGAGAGTGGCTGCTGCATGAGCCGATCGACGTCCCCCTCGCGCTCGAGGTGATTGCGGCCGTGCGCGCCGAGGGCTTCCACATGAACGTGTACGTCAACGACCAGCTGTGCGTCGAGCGGCCCACCCCCGAGGCTCGCAAGTACGCCGAGCACGCGCGCCTCGAGATGGTCGTGGTCGGGGACTTCGACAAGTGGCTGCACCAGCCGACGACCAAGATCGTGATCGTCGGCGAGCCGCCTGCGCTGGACGATCTCGAGCTGCGGCTGCGCGCGAGCTTCGACGGCCGCCTGTTCATCGCCAAGTCGCTGCCCGAGTTCCTGGAGGTCGCGCGCCCGGGGGTATCGAAGGGGGCGGCGCTTCGGTTCGTCTGCGACCGGCTGGGAGTCGACCCGGCCCACACGGTTGCCTTCGGCGACGGCGCCAACGACCTCGAGCTCCTGGAAGCGGCGGGCCTGGGCGTCGCCGTGACCGACGCCGACCCGGCGCTGCTTCGGATCGCCGACTGGACGGTGCCGAGCGTGTCCGAGGACGGCGTCGCGGGCTTCCTGAGCCTGTTAGTAGACTCACGAGCCTGATGCTCGACCCGAAGCTGATCCGCTCCGATCCGGACGCGGTCCGGGCCGCGCTGGAGCGGCGCGGCGGCACGGCGCTGGCCGACGTCGACCGGTTCCTGGAGCTCGACGGCGAACGGCTCGAGCTGCTCCAGCGGGTCGAGTCCGCCCGGGCCGAGCGCAACGCGGCCGCCCGCGCCATCGCCGAGGCGAAGGGGCGCGGCGAGGACGCCGCCGCCGAGATCGCGCGCCAGGCCGAGCTGAAGCAGAGCCAGGCCGAGGGCGAGGCGACGCTGAGCGGGATCGAGGCGGCCATTCAGGACATCCTGCTCGCGATCCCCAACCTCCCCCACCCGTCCGCCCCGCTCG
>DATCPV010000017.1:0-2692 GCA_036569885.1 Gaiellales bacterium
GTCGACATCGGTCGCGAGCACGAACCGCAGGCCGTCGAGTGCCGCCGCCGCGTCGGGAGCGCGGACGCGGGCCACCAGATCGCCGTCGAGCCGCTGCCAGACCCGCATCTGGGCGGGCCCCCCGGCGGTCTGTAGCGCCAGGTCGAAGACGCCGCCGTGGTAGCGGCGGGTGACGTCGGGGTAGCCGGCCGAGGCGGCCAGCGAGTAGGGCCGGCACGGCCGGATCACCGTCTCGACCACGCCCGGCTCGGGGACCGCCGCCATGGCCGGGGATTGTCGCATCCCGTCCGGCGTGGGTCTCAGGTGTGCTCGATCACCAGGTGGTCGCCCACCTGGACGCCGCTGCGGTCGATCGCGCCCACCGGCAGCTCGAGCGCCACCTTCGCCCCCACGCACCACGACATGCGCCACGGCCTGAGCCTGCGCACGAGCTTCAGCACCCTGCCCTCGCGGTCGGCATAGATCACGTCGATCGCGAATCGCATCCCGAACATGTGGATCGAGCTCGTCGGAATCCACAGGCCCTGGTCGTCGGCGAGGCCGGAGCGGCCGAGCAGGCCCTTAGTGCGCTTCCAGAGGCTCGTTGCCAGCTCACCCCGCTCGCAGACGACCGGCCCCCGTTCCAACCGGATCCGCACGGGGACTACCATGTCGTCCTATGGAACAGCCTGAGTCCTCGACCGAGCACTCCGACTTCGAGTACGTCTCGGGCGACGATGTGGTCGTCGAGTTCCTCGACTACCGGTACAGCTTCTCGCGTACCGACTTCGAGCAGCGGGTGACGGCGGCGGCCGTCCGGCTCGAGCTGGTGCCGGCCCGCGACCTGACCCAGAACGAGGCGGCCGACCTGGTCGAACTGGCCGGCGCGGGACGGGTTGACCACCCGCGCAGCCGGCTCGGCCGCCATCTGGCGGTGAATTCGGTCGCACTCGACCGGCTGCACCCCGACTCGCTGGCCTACTGGCTGCGGAAGCTCGTGTTCCGGGGGGCGTGGCTCGACCACAGGCTGAAGGCGGGCATGCTGGACATCACCTTCGACGAGGACGCCGGCCGGTTCTCGTACCGCATGCCGACCGACCAGACGCCGGTGCTCGACGTCGCCCCGGTGCCCAGCTGGGCGCCGTTGCAGTACACCGGCTGAGCGGCCGGTCACGGCGCCGTCGGCGTCCCGCCGGCAGGCGGGACGAACACCAGCAGGTGCGGCCCCACCTGGATCTGGTCGCCGTCCTCGAGCAGATGCTGCTGGATCAGCTGCCCGTTCACGAACGTGCCGTTCAGGCTCCCCTCGTCCTCGAGCACGACGCCGACGGGCTCGCGGCGCAGGGTCGCGTGGCGGGCCGATACCGTCGGCCCGGCAAGGACGATGTCGTTGTCCCCGTGCCGGCCAATGGTCGCTGTGTGATGCTCGAGCGGGAACGCCTGCGGGTCGCCGAGTTTCGGCCGCCAGACCAGCGTCGGGTGCGCGCCCGCGGGGACGGTCTCCGGCGGCGGCCCCTGTGACGCCGGCTGGATGATGCGCGTGAAACTGGGCTGATCGTCGTCCATTTCGACCCCCGGATGGCGGACAGATGCGCCGTACGAGCCTAGCAGCGGCCCCGGACGGCCGATAGACTGATGGGCCATGGCTGACCAGGACAATCCGATGGCCGAGGCCGAGGCACAGCTGTACCGCCGCATCCAGGAGCTGCGCACTCGCGCCCGCGCCGATCGCGGGCCGGGCGCGGCGCCGGACACGCCCACCAACCTCCCCGACCTGCGCACGATCCTGGCCCGGGCCGAGGCCAACGTCGGCGAGCTGCGCACGACCGCGTCGTCGCTCGAGCGGTCGCTGCCCGAGGCGGTGGAACGGGCCGTCGAGCGGGCGATGGACGAGCGCTCGACCCCGCGCCGCCTGGCCGAGCTGACCGAGCTGGTGCGCTCGCTGGCGGGCCAGATCGAGCAGGTCAACCGCGACCTCCTGAACGAACGCCTGGGCCGCGTCGAGGACCTCGAGCTGCTCGTCGACCTGATGTCGACCGGCATGTCGGCCCTGCGCCAGGACGTCGCAGACGCCACCAACGTGCTCACGCGCATGGCCTCGTCGGTGAACGGCGTCGCCGCCCGGCTCGACCAGCCGCTGCAGGTCACCGTGGAGCGGCCGCGCCAGCCCGGCGTGCGCGATCTCTTCCGCTCGACCGAGCCGCAGGACCAGCCGAACCCCTCCTCGCGCGGCTGACCGCCGGGGCTACACTCGATGGCATGCCAGTAACGAAGGTCATCGAGGTGATCGGCAGCTCGGCGGAGGGGGCGGATGACGCCGTCCGCGAGGCCGTGAACGCGGCCGGGCGGTCGATCCGCGGCATCTCCAACGTCGAGGTCGTGTCGGTCAGCTGCGACGTGGCAGACGGCGCCATCGCTCGCTGGAACGCCCTGGTCAAGATCGCGTTCCCGGTCGAGCCGCGCTAGATCACACCCCGCCGCCCCACTGGTCGGCCTGGTGCTGCGCCGCGGCTGAAATGGAACCGACATGGTTGGGTCGGCGTTGGGCTGGCGATACTCGGTGTCGAGCGCGCCCCGGTTGCCGGGCGGCGTCAGCTTGCGCGCGATGGCCTTCAGGAACGAGACGATGCTCACGTACTCACACTACATCGGCGGACGGCTGCGCTCAATGCCACGGGAGTAGACGAGGACCCGGCCCGACTCGTCCTCGGCC
>DATCPV010000018.1:0-2269 GCA_036569885.1 Gaiellales bacterium
GAACGGGCGGTCGCGCCGCAGCGGCAGGTCGCCCGAGAACTCGTCGAAGGTCGAGAAGTGGCCCTCGGGGACCGCGCCGCCCGCCTCGATGAAGTCGCCGAGCCGGTGGATGTTGCCGGGGCCGAAGGCGAGGTCGACGAACGGGAACTGCTCGAACAGCTCGTCCTTCATCGACTCCGACCAGCAGCCGCCCACCACGATCACCTTGTCGGGGTCGCGCTGCTTCGCCGCTCGCGCGTCCATGAGATGCGCCACCAGGCGATCGTCGGCTTTCTCGCGGATCGTGCAGGTGTTGAACACGAGGAAGTCGGCGTCGTCCGGCTCGGCCGCCTCCCCCAGTCCGACCGACTCGAGCAGGCCCTTGATGCGCTCCGAGTCGTGCACATTCATCTGACAGCCGAACGTCGTCACGTGGTAGCGCTTCACTTCTTGAAGCCTCCACTCAGCGCCTGCAGCGCCAGGAGCAGGATCACCGCACCGACGATCGAGCCGAGGAAGCCGGCCGACTGGCCGGAGTGGTACACGCCGGCCGCCTTTCCCACCCCGGTGGCGATCACCGAGCCGGCGACGCCGACGATCACGGTCACGATCAGGCCCCGGGGATGGCGGCCGGGCACCAGCAGGCGGGCGATCGCACCCACGATGAGCCCGACCAGTATCGCCTCGAGGAGCCACATGCCGTCAGCCTACCTGGGCCGCCGGTGCGTCACTCCAACTCGTGGTGATCGCCGGGGGCTGACCCAGCGTCTGCATGACGACGCAGTAGCGCTCCGTGCGGCGCTTGAGCCCCTCGAGCTCCTCGGCCGTCGCCCCGGGCGCGTCGATTGCGAACGAGAGCCGGATGTCGGTGAACCCCACGGGCGCCTCGCGGTCGACGCCAAGCGTGCCGCGCAGGTCGAGGTCACCCCCGACCGTGACCGCGATGTCCCGCGTGTCGAGCCCCATCGCTGCGGCCACCATCTGGCAGGTGATCTGCGCGCAGGCCGCGAGCGCCCCCAGCAGCAGATCGCCGGAGCAGGCGCCCGTGCCCTCGCCGCCGACGCCCGCGTGCGCCTGGGCCTCGTACTGGGCCCGGCCGAGGTCGATCGAGCACCCGATGGGCTGGTCGACCTGACTGCCGCGGGCGGTCAGCGTGATCCGGCCGCTCTCCGGGTCGCTGCGGTAGCCGGCCTTGAGCGGTTCCTGCATCGCACGTAGGTCCATCCGAGCCTCCTTCTGTGTCGCGAAAGAGCGTAGCTATCGTGCTGCCGATGGACGTCACCCTCGAGCTCGTGGCCGGCGACATCACGACCGTCCTGGCCGATGCGATCGTGAACGCGGCCAACAGCGCTCTGGCAGGAGGCGGCGGGGTCGACGGCGCCATCCACCGCGCCGGCGGCCCGACGATCATGGAGGAGTGCCGGCGGCTGGGCGGGTGCCCCACCGGCGATGCGCGCGCGACCGGGGCCGGCGACCTGCCCGCGCGTCATGTCATCCATGCGGTCGGCCCGGTGTGGCACGGCGGCGCTTCGGGCGAGCCGGAGGCGCTCGCGTCGGCACATCGCCGCTCAGTGGAGGTCGCCGACGAGCTCGGCTGCGAATCGGTGGCGTTCCCGGCCATCTCGACCGGCATCTACGGGTATCCCGTCGAGCGGGCCGCCGAGGTTGCGCTGACCGCCGCGGTGGCTGCCGCCGAGGCATCGGCGCACGTGCGGCGGCTGGTCTTCGTGCTCTACTCGGATCGCGATCTGGCCACGTTTCAGCGGGCGGCGGAAGGCCTCGGGCGAACTCCTAGGCGTTGAGCACGCGGGCCGCCTGGTCGCAGACGGCCTCGGCGACCCCGGCCAGGGCGGGCGCGTCCACGACCAGCTGTACCGCGACGCCGCTTCGCGTTGGTGTCTCGGCCTGCGCCCGGCCCGCATCGACCCACACGGCCAGGCCGACCTCCTCGATCGCCCGCGGAACGCTCGGAGGCGCCAGGTCGAGCCCGAAGACCTCGTCGGCGGGGACGAAATGGCCGAAGCCGTCGGCGGCAGCGTCCAGCAGGGCGTGGCCGAGCGCGAAGAGCTCGGCCGGCGTCAGCTCCGCCTCGGCGACGTGTGCGACAGGCGATCCGCCGGCGTGCAGCGTCAGCGAGTACGGCACCGATTCGGCGAACGGCTCGGCCGTGATCACGAGCTCCACGCTGATGCCCGAGACCTCCTGCTCGGTGTCGCACAGCCGGATCCTCATTTCGCCCGCCGGCGCCGCTTGCGGGGTAGCGAGAGCGTGAAGGTCGTCCCCTGGCCGG
>DATCPV010000019.1:0-1751 GCA_036569885.1 Gaiellales bacterium
AGCCCGACCAGCGACCGGCCGCCGGCGCGTGCGAGGATGCGCTCGAAGATCGCCCGGCCGACGCCGCTGTGCTGGTGGGACGGGTCGACGACCATGTCGCACACGGTCGCATACAGCGCCCCGTCGTCCATCAGCCGCGCCATCCCGAGCAGTTCGCCCGCGTCGTCGCGGGCGGTCACGTTCCAGGTCGAATCCAGGGCGGCGCCCAGAATGTCGTCGTCAACGCCGGGATCGCTCCATCCCACCGCCCCGCGCAGGCGCCGGTACTCCACAGGATCGAGCCGGTCGCCTTCGGTCAGCTGCATCTCACAGGAACCAGCGGTAGACCTCGAAGACCTCGGCCAGGTCGCGGCCGCCCTCGATGCCCCGGGTGCGGGCGACGTTGCGGACGTACTCCTCGTTGGCGTAGTTGCGGTGCGCCTGGCTCTGGTAGCACTGCAGCGCCGCGACCTTGCGCTCGATGTGACCCGGCTCGAGTGCCACGTATGCCTGCTGGCGGAAGTTGAAGCAGTTCCACGGGATCTCGTACCCGAGCAGGGTCGTGCGTTTGAACGCGCGCATGCTCTCGCGGGCGATGGTCTCGTGATCCTGGTGGATGTCGCCCAGCGAGGGGGTCAGCACAAGGTCGGGCTGGAGGTCGGTGTTGAGCGCGACCAGGATCTCGAGGATGTCCTGGCGCTCGGCCGGGAACGTGCGCACCTCGAAGTCGTGCACGGTCAGCCTGGACTCCGGGATGCCCAGGGTGGCGGTGGCCGCCCGCACCTCCTGCACGAGCGTGTCGGCGGGGAAGCCGGCCGGGAGCGATCGCGATGCCGATGAGAACGCGACGTAGCGCACCTCGGCGCCGGCATCCACGAGCCGCGCGATGGTGCCGCCGCAGCCGAATTCGCCGTCATCGGTGTGCGGTGCCAGCACCAGCACCGAGCGGCCGGCGGAGATCACGTTGCGATCCTGGGGTCGTGCATGCGCGCGGATTGTGTCACGCCGGCAGGTGGAAGCTGCCCGCGGCGACCGCCGTGGACCGGTTGCCGGCTCGGTCGACGGCCACCAGCGTGATCTGCGCCTCCGAGCCGGAGAGGCGGGTGTGGCGGAAGTGCACCCGGCCGCCGCGGCCCCGGTAGAGAGCGGCCCGGCCGGCGGCGCGTGCGATCACATACACCACCGCCGGTTCGCTGGTGCGGTACCGCAGCGGCAGCTCGCCGCGGCGCCCGAGCAGGGTGAGCGTCGGCAGGGTGTTGTCGAGCTCGATCGGGTCGGGGATCGTGATCACCCGCCCGAGCGAGCGCAGGTCGACCCGCAGGTGGTAGGTGCCCTGGGGCGCCGCGGCCTGTGCGTCGGTGCGGCCGTTCCAGCGCAGCTTGACCGGCCCGCGGGGCAGCCGCTCACCCGCCGCCGGGGTCAGCCTGCGGACGATGTCGCCCGAGCCGTTCACGATCGCGAGCGCCACCGTCGCCGGCTTGCGGAGGCGGAACCGCAGGAGCGCCGCGTGCGATGTGCAACGGGTCTTGCGGTGGATCGGGCAGGTGGTCGAGAAGTACTTCTGCAGCTTCGTCCCGCCCACCGGCGAGCGCTCGAGCTTGAGCTGCTCGGCCCGCAGGAAGGCCAGGCCGGATGCCGCCAGGAGCACGGCGATGACGATGATGCCTGTCCGGGGGCGGGGCACGACGCCGGATTGTACGGCGGCCGGATTTGGGTCCCCGCCGCCCGGGGTCAGAACGCGCCGAGCAGCTTCAGCCCAGAGAACGCGAGGA
>DATCPV010000020.1:0-2418 GCA_036569885.1 Gaiellales bacterium
CCACAAGCCGAACCTCACGGGATACACGCTGGCCGCGATGGAGCCGTTTGCCTTCTCGTCCCGTGACGGCCTGGACGTGCACGGCTATCTCAGCTTCCCGCCGGGTACCGATCGCACGCGGCTGCCAGCGGTGCTCTTCGTCCACGGCGGGCCGTGGGCGCGGGACGAGTGGGGCTTCGTCCCCGATGCCCAGTGGCTCGCCAACCGCGGCTACCTGTGCGTGCAGGTCAACTACCGCGGCTCGACCGGATACGGCAAGCGGTTCCTGAACGCCGGCGACCGCGAGTGGGGCGCGCGCATGCACGACGACCTGCTCGACGCGGTCGCCTGGGCTGTCGGCCGCGGGCACGCCGACCCCGACCGGGTCGCGATCTACGGCGGCTCCTACGGCGGGTACGCCGCCCTTGTCGGCGCAACGTTCTCGCCGGACAGCTTCCGCTGCGCGATCGACGTGGTCGGCCCATCCGACCTGCGCACGCTGATCGCGAGCATCCCGCCCTACTGGGCGCCGCTGATGGCCCAGTTCCATCGCCGGGTCGGGGATCCCGAGCACGATTCCGACTTCCTGTGGTCGCGGTCGCCGCTCTCCCGCGTCGATGCGATCCGGATCCCGATGCTGATCGCCCAGGGTGCGAACGACCCCCGAGTGAAGCAGGCCGAGTCCGAGCAGATCGTCGCGGCGATGGCCGAGCACGGCATCCCGTACCGCTACATGCTCTTCGCCGACGAGGGTCACGGGTTCCGCAAGCCCGAGAACAACCTGGCGTTCCACGCCGCGGCCGAGGAGTTTTTGGCCGAGCACCTCGGTGGCCGGCTCGAGCCCGCCACCGCGACCGAAAGGGCGATCTCAACGTGACCGACGACTGGTACGACCCCGAGGCCTTCCCCGAGCTGCGCTCGGCGCCGCCGTGGGTGATGCAGGAGATGATCGAGGCTGAGCCGGCCCTGGTCGAGCAGATCGCCGCGGGCTCGGAGCCCGGCGGCGACCCCTCGGCGCTGGCCCTGCTGTGCCGGAGCGACGCGCCTGTCTCGGTCGTCGGCTGCGGCACGAGCGAGCACGGATCGCTGGGCGTCGCCGAGATGCTGCGCGAGGCCGGGATCCCGGCCGTCTCGCGAGAGGCGTTCGAAGCATCGCTCGAGCCCTTGCACGGGGGCAACGTGCTCGGCGTCTCGCACGAGGGCGGCACCTGGGCGACGGGTCGGGCGCTGCGGGCGGCGCGCGCCGCCGGCTCGGCGACCGGGCTGATCACCGCCCGGCCCGAGTCGGAATCGACAGCGCATGCCGACGCGGTGCTGGTAACCCCGCTGGTCGATCGCTCGTGGTGCCACACCGTCGGCTACATCTCGCCGCTCACGGCGGGCCTGGCGCTGGCCGGCGCCGCGTCGGGGACGCCGGTCGACCCGTGGGCGGTGGGCGCGCTGGTGGCCTCCGGGCTCGGCGCTCGGGATGCAGCAGCCGCTGCCGCCGCGAAGCTGCATGCCTGTGACCAGCTGCTGATCGTCGGCAGCGGGGCCGACCGTACCAGCGCCCGCGAGCTCACCCTCAAGATCGAGGAGGCGTGTCATCTGCCCACCGCGATGCGCGACCTCGAGACGCTCCTCCACGGCCACCTGCCCGCCACCGGCCCGACCACCGGTGTGGTGCTGATCCTGGCCGACCGGCGCGCGCACGAGGCCCGGTCGCACCGGGCCCAGATCGCGCTGCGGGCATGCGCGCGCATCGGCATCGCCTGCGCCGCGATCACCACCGACGCCGGCGTGGCCGAGCTGGCGCCTGCCGGCGTCGTCCCCGTGCCCACCGGCGAGGGCCTGCCGGCGGCAGCCGCCGCCCTGCTGGGGGCTGCAGTGCCCCTGCAGCTCTTCACCCTCGAGCTCGCGCACGCGCGGAACACGAACCCCGACCTGATCCGGCGCGAGCAGGCGCCCTACCGCGAGGCGGCCCGGATCGTGGAGGGGGGATGAGCCTGCGCGCAATACACATCATCAACGAGCCCAGCGGCCCGGGCGGCCTCTTCCTGCCGCCGCTCGAGAGCCGTGGCTTTGTCATCGACAACGTCGACTCGACCCGGAGCGAGCTCCCGGACACGCTCGCCGGCTACGACGCCGTCGTGTCCTGTGGTGGCACCGCCAACACCCACGAGACCGAGATCCATCCCTGGATCGACCACCAGATCGGCCTGCTCGGAGAGGCGCTGCGTGACGGTATCCCGGTGATCGGCCTCTGCCTCGGCGCCCAGCTCCTGAACCTCGCCGCCGGGGGCACCGCCCTGCCCAGCGACCCGCCCGAGGTGGGCTGGGTCGAGGTCGAGACGACCCCGGCAGCGGCCACCGACCCCGTGCTCGGCGCCGTGCCGCAGGCGTTCTCCGCGATGCAGTGGCACTACTACGCCTGCGAGCCGCCCACCGACGCCGTCGAGC
>DATCPV010000021.1:0-3779 GCA_036569885.1 Gaiellales bacterium
GCGTACGACCGGCTCGTTCGCCGGCAGCTTCGCCGCGCTGGCCGCTGATGCCGAGCGCGAGCCGATCCCGCCCGAGCTGATGGCGATCGCGATCGCCTTCCGGCGCCGCCTGCGCCAGATCGATCAGGCTCCGCGCGCCGAGTTGGCCGCACGCATCGCGGCGCGGATCGAGCCGTACTGGCCGCGTCCGGAGGGGATGGGCCAGGAGGAGTATGTGATCCGCGCCGCCACGCGGACGCTGCCGGGACGGGCGCACGCGTGAGTGCAATCGCCGGCCAGCGGCCGCTCGACATCGGCCGCGCCCTGGACGCTGCGATCGCGATCTACCGGCGTTACTTCGTCGCCATCGTGGCGGCGATGGCGGTGGCCGTTGTGCCGCTGCAGCTCTTGACATTCGCCCCCCGGCCGTGGGGCCTTGTCGGCACCCTGATGGAGACAATCGTGCTGGGCGGGGTCACGCCCGGTGTCGCCACGCTGGTGATCGCCGACGTGCGCGCCGGCGTCGACCCGACGGCCGCGAGCGTGTGGCGGCGGCTCGCCCCGATCCTGGCCGGGCTGGTGCTGTCGGTGGCCCTCGCGCTCCTCGTCGCGGGAGTGTCGATCGTGCTCCTGGTGGTGCCGTTCCTGCTCCTGATCGTGTGGTTCCAGTTCGTCGGCCAGGTCGTCGTCATCGAGCGGCTCCGGTTCTTCCGGGCGATGGGACGCAGCCGCGACCTGGTGCAGGGCTCGTACTGGCGGGTGGCCGGCTACGCGATCCTGGCAGGGGTGATCACCGGCGTGGTGTCCGGAGCGCTGGCGGCGGCGCCGGCGGCGGCTGCATCCCAATTCGGGCTGCACCTGGCGGCCACGCGGGCGATCGGCGATGGGATCGACATCGTCTCGCGTGTCCTGGTGGCGCCGGTGCAGGCGCTGCTGATGGGGCTGCTCTACTTCGATCTGCGCCTGCGCCGAGAGGGCGGCGACATCGCCCGCATGCTCGACGCACTTCCCGCTGCCGCCGGTGGGGTCGCTCCCTGACCGTCGCCCAGGAACTCGCCCGCACCGCCGCCGCGGCCGGCCGGGGCGACCGGCACCTGGATTCGGCCCGCGCCGCTGCGCGGCACACCTTCTTCCATCCGTCGCCGGGAGGCGGCTCGAGCCTGCTCGGGCGTCTGCTTCACCGCATTCTGAGCGACATCGCGAGCGCGTTCAACGTGGGGTCTCTGAACATCGGATCCCTGCTTCAGCTCGGTGTCCTGGCGATGCTGGTCGTGGGCGCGATCGTCCTGGCCGCGCGCCTCGTGCCGCGCGGGCGGCGACGCACCGGCCCCGCTCCGGAAGCGGCGCCCCGGCAGACCGCCTACGAGACCGCCCGCGCCGCCGCGCTGCGGCTGGCCGACCAGGACCCGCGCACGGCCCTGCGCATGCTGTACGCCGCCGCGCTTGCCGAGCTCAGCCGCCGCCGTGGCTGGCGGCCGCGACCGGGCCGGACCAACTGGGGCTTCGTGCGCGCGCTCGGCCAGACGACGCCCGAGGCGGCCGCGCTGGCGGAGTGCACCAACCTGTTCGAGCGGGCCGTGTACGGCGACGCGCCCGTCGCCCCCGACGATGTCCGCCGCGCCGACGGCCTGGCCGAGGCGATGCTGCGGTGAGAGCCTCGCGCGACATCTGGATCGGGGCCGCCATGCTCGCCGTCGCAGCCGCGGGGATCGGCCTTCTGGTGCACACGCCGCGCACCGCCGGGCCGCCGTTCCGGTTGGACGGCCACGGGAAGCTGGGCCTGTCGGGGCTCGGTGCGGGCCTCGAGGCCGCCGGGTTCGGCGTCAGCTCGAGCGAGGAGCCCACCATCCCCGACCACGGGTTGACGGTGTCGGTCGAGCCGGCGGCCGTGAGCCACGACGAGGCGCATGCGTGGCTGAGCTCGATCCGGGCGGGAGCGGTGCTGCTGCTTGCGACCGACCGGCCCAACCCGCTGACCCACGCGCTCGGGTTGCGATTCGGGTTTTTTCCCGACGACGCCGGCCCCACCGCAGGCGGCCTGCAGACGTTCCCGGCCCTCTCCCGGAGGCGCGTCGGCACCGACTCCCCGATCGTGGCCGTACCGGCGCGAAGCGCGGTCATGATCGGCTCCAGGTCGTCTGCGGTCATGGTGGTCGTCCCGCTCGGGCGCGGCAGCGTCTGGGTGCTCTCCGAGCCGCAGATGCTCACCAACGCGGGCATCGCCGGCGACGGCCTCGCGATTGCGCTCCCACTGGCCGGGCGTGCCGGCGGCGGAACGGTGTCGGTGGACGCGTTCCACCAGGGCGGCTCGCCGACGCTCGGCTCGCTCGCCTATCTCCCGCGCTGGGTGCAGCTCGACATCCTCGAGGCGGCGGCCATCGCGATTCTGGCGGCGGCCACGGTCGCACGCAGACTCGGGCCCGTGACGCCCGGGACGACCGGGCCGGGCCGCAGCACGGCCGAGATGGTGCGCTCCCTGGCATCGATGCACCGCTCGGCCGGGCGGCTGGATGCGGTCACCCGCCCACTCGCCCAGAGCTACCGCACCCGCCTGGCGGGGCTTGCCCAGCCCGCCGAGGGTGCGCTGCACGAGCTCGAGTCCGCCGCGTCACCGGGGGCCGCCGTGCGAGCATGTGTCCGCATCGAGGAAATCACGAGGAGGGTGACGGGTGGCGATCGCTGACTTCTTCGGGCGTGGCCGGGAGGCGCTCCACCGGGTTGTGGTGGGCAACGACGAGACGATCGACGGCCTGCTGGCCGCCCTCGTGCTGGAGGGCCACGTCCTTCTCGAGGGGCCGCCGGGCACCGCCAAGACCCTGCTCGCGCGGACGCTCGCCCGGATCGCCGGCCTCGACTTCGCCCGCATCCAGTTCACGCCCGACCTGATGCCCTCCGACCTCATCGGGACGATGGTGTACCTGCCCGCCGACGGGACGTTCGAGCTGCGCCGAGGCCCGATCTTCGCCGCGCTGATCCTTGCCGACGAGATCAACCGGACGCCCCCGAAGACCCAGGCGGCGCTGCTCGAGGCCATGGAGGAGGGCCGGGTCACGATCGAGGGCCGGACCCTCGACCTGCCGCGCCCATTCGTGGTCTGTGCAACGTCCAACCCGATCGAGTTCGAGGGCACCTACCAGCTGCCGGAGGCCCAGCTCGACCGCTTCCTGCTGAAACTCCTGCTGCGCTACCCCGAGGTCGATGCCGAGGTCGAGATCCTGCGCCGATATCAGGCCGGGTTCCGGCCGCGCGAGCTCGACCGCGCCCTGGGGGCGGTCGCGCCGATCGTGACGGCGGAGGAGGCGCTCGTGATGCAGCAGGAGGCCGCCGACATCGCGGTGCAGGAGGACGTGCTCGCCTATGTCGCCCAGCTCGCGGCGTGGCTGCGGGCCTCGCCGGATGTGATCGTCGGGCCGAGCCCGCGCGGCTCGATCGCGCTCGTCCTGACCGCGAAGGTCATGGCCGCCGCCCGCTCGGCCGAGTTCGTGACGCCGGACGACCTACAGGCACTGGCGCCCGCGGTGCTGCGGCACAGGATCGTCCTGAGCGCCGACGCGGAGCTCGGCGGCCGCGATCCCGACGACGTGGTGGCCGCGGCGCTGGCGGCCGTGCCTGTCCCAAGGTAGTGGTCACGCGGCGCGGATTCGGGCTGTTCGCGGCGGCGGGGGTCGTCACGATCCTCGCCGCGGCGGCCGGTATGACGATCATCGGGTTCGTGGCCGCGAACGCGCTCGCGGTGGGAATCGTCGCCGCCGACTGGTTCGCGACCGACCCGGGGGCGATCGAGCTCGAGCGCGAGCCGC
>DATCPV010000022.1:0-3057 GCA_036569885.1 Gaiellales bacterium
TCGCAGATGACGCCGGCGGGCGTGAGCCCGGCCAGGCGGGCGAGGTCGACCGACGCCTCGGTCTGCCCCATGCGCTCGAGCACGCCGTAGCCACGCGCTCGCAGCGGGAACATGTGCCCGGGCTGCACGAGGTCGGTCGGCTTCGTGGCGGGGTCGATCACCACGCGGATGGTGTGCGCCCGGTCGCCGACCGAGATCCCGGTCGACACCCCCGTCCGCGCCTCCACCGATACGGTGAACGCGGTGCCCAGCGGCGTCTCGTTGTGGGTGGTCATCGGGTGCAGGCCGAGCTCGTCGCACCGGCTCTCCTCGAGCGCCAGGCAGATGAGCCCGCGGGCGTGCGTGGCCATGAAGTTGATCGCCGCCGGCGTCACATGCTCGGCGGCCATGCACAGGTCGCCCTCGTTCTCGCGGTCGGGCGAGTCGACGACGACCACCATGCGCCCCGCGCGCACCTCGGCGATCGCCTCCTCGACGGTCGCAAACGTCGAGGCGTCAAGCTCGGGATACGCTTCTTGATACTCGGTCTTGATGCTCATGAGGCCTGCCTCGATGGTACCAGGGCAGCCGTTCCGACCAGCTTTTCGACGTACTTGCCGAGCAGGTCGGCCTCGAGGTTCACGCGCGTGCCAGGCTCGACCCGGCCGAGTGTCGTCGCCTCGCGCGTGTGCGGGATGAGCGCGACCGTGAACGACTCGTCGTCGATGGCCGTGACCGTCAGACTGACGCCCGAGACGCACACCGAGCCCTTCTCGATGGTGTAGCGAAGGACGTCGTGCGGCGCCGCGACGGTGACGAGCACGCCGTCGCCGTCGGGCACGACCACGGTCACCTCCCCGACGCCGTCGACGTGCCCCTGCACCCAGTGCCCGCCCATGCGATCCCCCAGGCGCATCGCGGGCTCGATATTGACGTCGCCGCCGGGCACCAGTCCGCCCAGGGTCGTGCGCCGGAGCGTCTCTGCCACCGCCTCGAAAGCGATCTGGTCGCCGCCGATGTCGACCGCGGTCAGGCAGCAGCCGTCGATCGAGACCGAGTCGCCGATTCGGCAGTCGGCAGCCGTCGCCGCGGCGGTCAGCCGCAGCCGTGCGCCCGCCGGCGTTGCGGCGATCTCGTCGATGCGGCCCATCTCGTGAACGATGCCGGTGAACATGCGCTGTCAGGGCTCCCGAAGCTCGGTCAGGGTCAGGATATCCCGGCCGGACTGCGAGGTCTCCACAACCGCCGGCAGCTCGACCGGCCGGGTGAAGAGCCCCGGACCCACGCCCAGCTCGACGGGCGCGGTGAACACCATCATCCGGTCGATCAACCCGGCCCCCAGAAACGCCGTTGCGAGCGTCGCTCCGCCCTCCAGCAGCAGCGCGGAGATCCGGCGGCGGCCGAGCTCGAAGAGCGCCTCCGCAAGCGTGCGGACAGGAAGCGTCTCGACATCCGTCGCGGCGACCGGCGCCGCTCCCGGTGCGCACACCACCAGTACCGGCGCATCCGGCCCGGCGCTCGCCGCGAGCCGGGAGCCGGGCGGCAGCCGGGCGTGGCGGTCGAACACGATCCGCACCGGCTGACGCTCTGCGGGCGGGTCGACGTCACGCGCCGTCAGCAGGGGATCGTCGGCGAGAGCAGTGCCGATGCCGACAGCGACTGCGCCCATGGCCGCGCGCAGCTCGTGCACCCGGGCCCGGCTCTCGGGCGAGGAGATCCAGCGCGGTGCGGCCGGCGAGGCCGTACGGCCATCGGCACTGATCGCCGCCTTGTAGGTCACGTGCGGGCGTCCGGCCAGCGTCAGCGTCAGCCACCACGCGTTCTGGCGGCGAGCCGCTCGCTCGATCTCGCCACCGGCCACGTCAACCTCGACGCCGGCGGCGCGCAGCCGCGCCGCACCGGCGCCATTGACCTTGTCGCTCGGGTCGATCATGGCCGTGACCACCCGGGCCACCCCCGCGGCGATCAGGGCGTCGGCACACGGCGGCGTGCGGCCGTGATGGCTGCAGGGCTCGAGGTTCACGTACACGGTCGCACCGCGAGCGTCTCCCGCTGCACGGAGCGCCGCGACCTCCGCGTGATCGCCGCCCGGCCGCTCGTGCCAGCCCACCCCCAGGACGACACCGTCGCGTGTGACCACCGCCCCAACCACAGGGTTCGGCGCCGCGGTGCGACGGCCGCGCTCGGCCAGCTCGAAGCACCGCTCCAGGTGGCCGCGGTCGGCCGGTGCGATCACGGGCGCGTGGGCGCGCCGGCCACCGCCACCATGCCGGCGAGGGCGCGGTAGGCATCCGCGGGGCTCGCCGCCCCGAAGATCGCGGAGCCCGCGACCAGGACGCTCGCACCGGCCCGGTGTGCATCGGCGATCGTGGCCTCGTGGATGCCGCCGTCGACCTCGACGACGACGCCCTCGCGGGCGGACGCGAGGGCGCGCATCTGGGGCAGGCGGTCGAGCGTTGCGGGGATGAACCTCTGGCCGCCCCAGCCCGGGTTGACGCTCATGCAGAGAAGCACGTCGGCGTAGCGTGCCGCCTCGGCGATCGCCTCCACGGGTGTGCCGGGGTTGAGCGTGACACCGGCGCGGCAACCGAGCTCGTGGATCAGCTCGAGCGTGTGGTGCAGGTGCGGGCAGGTCTCGACGTGGACGGTGATGCTGTCGGCTCCCGCGTCCGCGAACTGGGACAGATGCCGCTCGGGCTGCTCGATCATGAGGTGCACGTCGGCGAACCCGTCGAAGCTCCGGATCACCTCGGCGATATCGGCCATCATCTTCGGCCCGAAGGTGATGACGGGCACGAAGTGGCCGTCCATCACGTCGATGTGGATGATCCTCGCCCCGGCATCCATCACCTCGGTCACCTGCTCGCGCACGCGGCCGAAGTCGGAGGAGAGGATCGAGGGCGCCACCTGCACGTCTTGCGGCCACGAGCGCATCGGCGCCACTGTAGTTGATCGCATCAGCCGGCCACGGCGATGTAGAAGCCGTCGGTGTGGTCGCGGTGGGGCAGCGTCTGGCGGCCCCCCGGGACGACGCCGGTGCATTCGTCACGGCGGATCGTGCAGACCGAGTACACCAGC
>DATCPV010000023.1:0-2638 GCA_036569885.1 Gaiellales bacterium
GAGGCCCGGGGCGATCTCGATGATCTGAGCCGCCATGTTGGTGCGCGGCAGCCGGCCGCGGATCCACGTGCCCAGATAGCACATGGTCTGCGGCTGCAGCTGGTCGATGAAGATGAATGACCTCAGCTCCGCCATTACCCCTTCACCAGCTCTCGCAGCTCCTCGAGCACGATCCGGCGGATCTCGTCCCGCGCCTCCTGCACACCCGCGACCGGGGGCGCCGCCGCGATGGGCTCGGCGTCGGGGGCGGCGCTCCACGGCTCCAGGCCGGTGAAGTCGCCGAACGGTTCGGAGGGATCGCTGGCATACGCGACCCGGGTCATGTTGATCAGATGGCGCGGCTCGAGGTTCTCGCCCAGCGACGAGCGGCCGAAGAACCCCGTGCCGATGGTCATCGTGGGGGCCAGGTTCGTGTCGAGGCCGGCCGAGCCGGTGCTGCCGCCGACGTTGACCGCCACCCGCAGCACCCGCACCGCCGCGCCGTACGCCATGATCGTGCGCGCGTCGCGGGAGTGGATCACCGCCGAGTGGCCGGCGCCGCCGATGCGGAGCATCGCGCAGGCCGCATCGATCCCGCGCCGCGCATCAGGCACCCGAACGAGCCCGAGCACCGGGAAGAGCTTCTCGCGCGCGAGCGGCTCCTCGGGCACGACCAGCGGGAACGGCGTCACCAGCACGCGCGTCTTGGGAGGCACCCGGATGCCCGCCGCGTCCGCGAGCGTCAGGGCGTCGCGCCCGATCATGTCGAGCCGGGTGCGCCCCTCGGGGTAGAGCTTCTCGCGCACCGCCGCCACATCGTCGGACCCGAGCACGTGGCCGCCGTGGAGCTCCAGCTCGCGCTCGAACGCGTCAGCACAGCGCTCCTCGACGATCGCGCACGACTCGTTGGTGCACAGGATCGAGTTGTCGAAGCTCTTGGAGTCGACCAGCCGCTCGGCGGCCGCGGCGACGTCGGCGGTCGCGTCGACGAACGCCGGCACGTTGCCGGGGCCAACGCCCAGCGATGGGTTGCCCGAGCGATATGCGGCCCGAACGACAGCGGTGCCCCCCGTGGCGACGATCACATCGGTCTCGGCATCGGCCATCAGTGCCTCGATCAGCGGGATCGTCGGCTCCTCTACGACCTGCACGCAGCCGTCCGGCGCGCCGGCCTCGATGGCCGCCCGGGCCAGGTGGTGGGCGGCGTCGGCCGACACCTCGCGGGCCAGCGGGTGAGGGCTGACGACGACGGCATTTCGCGTCATCAGGGCCAGCAGCACCTTGAAGTACACGGTCGCGATCGGGTTCGTGGACGGGGTCAGCGCGAGCACCACGCCGGCCGCTCGCGGCAGCTCGACGATCTTGGCCTCGGCGTCGACGCGGGCGCTGACGTAGTCGCCACCGCCGTACCAGTCGAGCAGCCCCTTGGAGCAGGCCTCGTTCTTGCGCCGCTTGTGCTCGACGACGCCCATGCCGGTCTCGCGCACGGCCCACTCGGCATACCTTTGGGCGTTTCGGTATGCCTCGTCGGCCACGGCCTGCACGATGCGATGGGTGCGCTCGCGGTCGTAGCCGGCAAACGCCGTCGCCGCCCAGTGGGCGCGCTGGAGCATCATCCGCGCCCGGGGGACTCCGGCCGGCTCGGCGGCGACGCTCATCGCGCCCCCACCGCGGCCCGGTCGCCGCGCAGCTCGGCGAGCGCCTGGCCGATCGAGACCTCGGTGCGGTCGAGCACCTCGTCCACCAGCTCGGGGCCGAGCAGGATGCCCGGCTTGAACTGGAGGACGCGCGGGTCGAGGGTCGAGAAGATGGCCCAGACGCCGTTGTCGTACAGGTGTTTCATGACGATCTTCGCACCCTGCGGGTGGTCGAACTCGAGCCCCATGACGACGCCGTCCTGGCGGATGCCGACGAACCAGTCGGGGTAGAGCTCCTGGATCCTGCGCAGGCCGCGGCCGAAGCGATCGGAGATGTAGTGCACCATCGAGCGCACCTCGGGCCGGCCGCAGATCTCGAGCACCTTGAGCGCGACCACGCAGCCCAGCTCGGCGCCGCCGCCGGTCGAGATGTGGCCGAACCCGTCCTCCTTGAGCCATGCCGAGCACTCCTCCGACACGACCACACATGAGATCGGGTACATGCCGCCTGTGATGCCCTTGCCGATGACCATGATGTCGGGCTCGACGCCCGACTTGGTGATGCCCCACATCTCGCCGGTGCGCATGAGCCCGGTCTGCACCTCGTCGGCGATGTAGAGCGCGCCGTGCCGCTCGCACAGCCGTTTCACGCCCTGCAGGTAGCCCGGATCGGGCAGCGGAAAGCCGTAGGTGGCGGGGATCGTCTCGAGCAGGACGGCCGCCACGTCGCCGTCGCGAAGGGCGGCCTCCATCGCGTCGAGGTCGTTGAAGGGCACCTGCACGAACTCGTCCGGGCGGTCCGACAGGAAGAGGCGCGAGAAGCGATCGTCACCGCTCGCCACCGCCAGGCCGGTGTGGCCGTGGTAGCCCTTGAGGATCGAGACGATCTTGCGCCGCTGGCGAGTGTGCCGGGCGGTCTTGATCGCGATGTCCGTTGCCTCGCCTCCGCCGGCGCCATACACCACGCGGCGCATGTTCGGCGGACACGTCTTCACCAGCGCCTCGGCCAGCGCCGTGCGGGC
>DATCPV010000024.1:0-5005 GCA_036569885.1 Gaiellales bacterium
CGCGAGCCCTGAGAAACCGCTCGAGCCACAACTGCGCGACGTGGTCGTGCCTGCCGACCGCGTCGAGCAGGTCGACGAGCTCACGCGCCTCCGCGAGCCGCAACTCGCGATCCTCGGCTGTGTACCGGCTGAGCCACCGCACGGCGGCCCGCTCGTAGCGGAGCGGGTCGTCGTCGCGGATCAGTAGGACGAGGCTGAGCGCGTAGGCCAGGTCGACGTGTCGGACCTCGGCGGCGGCGGCGAGCGCGAGGTGCGCGTTCCCGGTCTTGAGAGCGCGCTGGAACTGGGCGTATCGGTGGCCCTGCGACGTCACTGAGGACGCCGGATAATCGCAGAACGCTGGGCCGCGTTGACGCCCACGCATGGGCCGCAAGGGGCTTCTTCACCGCTGCTCATTCCGTGCACGGGCCCAACGTGAGGTCGTGGCCCTCCCCGATGACGACCAGCGCGATGACGGCGAGCGGTATGAACAGCAGGAACAGTCGCAGGCGGACACGCGCCGCGACGACGCCCAGCGCCAACACGACCAGACTGGCGATCACCAACCAGTTGGCGACCCGGGTGACGTTCTCGATGGCGGTTGTAGCGGAGTCAAACGCGGCCTGCTTTCCGACTGGCTGAGGGAACGTGCATCCGATGGGAGGCATCGTGACTCGTGTCGCTGCGTACAGCACGAGCACGCCTGCGAAACTGAGCGTGGAAGCCAGTGCAGCCCACTGCGCCCACGACCGCACCTGCCGGAGGGCGCGTTGGAACTGGGCGTAGCGATGTCCCTGCGACGTCACTGGACGCCGGATCATCGCACGTCGACCGCGCGGCTGAGCGTGCGCCACCCGTGCGCCACCCATCCCCTCTACGGACGGACGTTGGCGGACTTTGACGGACTAACGGCGAGGAGCGCCAAAGCCGCGAATCCGGCATAGCCACGCGGGTTTTGGCTCCGTGACAGAGAAGCGGACGACGGGTCTCGAACCCGCGACCTTTGGCTTGGGAAGCCAACGCTCTACCGACTGAGCTACGTCCGCCAGACCGCTTGGGAGGCTACACCAGTCCGCCGGCGACGGCCAAGGCACCATCAGCCTCGCCAGCGCCGGCTCCCGGTTGTACTCTCGTAGAGTCGATCGGAGGCCCTTTGCGCCGGAGCACCAAGCTCCTCATCGCTCTTCTCACGCTCGGAGTCGTCGTGACTCCGATTGCGGTCATCGTGTTCTTCACCGAGGGATCGATCGTCTCGTCGTCCCCCGGGCGGCCGGCGGTGACGAAGGCGTGGACCCCCCTGCGGCCGAAGCCGCCATCGGCCGTCGAGTTGCGGGCGGTCATGCGCGCCTACGGACAGCATCCCACCAGTTGCACCGCTCGCGGGCCACGGATGGTCTGCCTGCTTGCTCACGGCGCCGGTCGATGCGAGCAGAGCTCGGATGGGCACGGCTCCTGCACGTTCCGGGGGCGGACGAAGGCAGTCTCCGACGTGATGGTCTGGGTGACCAACAGCTTCTCGGACACTGTCGCGGTCACCAGTTCAGCGGCTTTCCGCTGAGGTAACGTCAGACTTCGCGTACCCTCCGGCCGGTGCGGGACGCCACCATCGGACGGGATCAGACGCCGTGACGACCGCGGGCCGGGTGGGCGTCTGTGGATCGATCAACATGGACGTGTTCGGCTATGCCCCGCGGCTCCCCGCCCCGGGGGAGACGGTGCTCGGCACGCGGCTCGCCTACGCCCCCGGCGGCAAGGGTGCCAACCAGGCTGTCGCCGCGCGGCGCATGGGTGCCGAGGTGAGCTTCACCGGCGCATGCGGGCGCGACACGTTCGGCGACTCGGTCACCGCCGCCCTGACGGCGGACGGCATCGACGTGACGGGGCTGCGGCGGCTGGAGACCGAGACGGGCGTCGCGATGATCGTCGTCGACGACCAGGGCGAGAACCAGATCGTGGCGCTGCCGGGCGCCAACGACGAGGTCGCCACCCCGGCCCCTCGGGCCGACGTGGACGTGTGGGTGACGCAGGGCGAGATCCCGGTCGGAGTGGTCGAAGGCGTGCTCGCCGCCGCGCGTGCGACCGGAGCGATCGCGATCGTCACGCCGTCACCTGCGGGACGGCTACCGGCAGGGCTCGTCGCCCGCTTCGACGTCGCCGTGCTGAACGAGACCGAGTTGCACGCGCTCGGCGAGCACCTTCCGCCGGCCGCCGTGCTGACCCTCGGCGCACGCGGCGCGCGCATCCTGCCCGATGGGCCGGAGCTCCCGGCGCTGCCCGCCCAGGTTGTCGACACGACCGGGGCCGGCGACTGCATGACCGGCGCCATCGCGGCGATCCTGGCTGAGGGCAGGCCACTCGAGGACGCCGTCCGGCTCGGCCTGGCCGCGGCCTCGATCTGCGTCGAGCGGCCCGGCTGTCAGCCGGCGATGCCGACCCGGGCGGAGACCGAGCGCCGGCTCAGCTCGCCTTCTTGATCCCGTGCACCGGCCGGCCCAGCGCCCGCCACTGAAACAGGGTCATGATGGGCAGCGTGTCGTCGTAGTGGACGATGCGCGGATTCCGGCCCACCTGTGCGGCCCGCGCGGCGTGGTCGAGCAGATCGTCGCGATCCGGGGCGACGATGACGTGATGGCACGCGGTCACGTACGAGAACTCCTCGCTGCACGCAGGGCAGGGCCAGGGGTCGGTGTGGATCGCGTACCAGTCGCCGTCCTCCGCCCCGGCGTCCTCGCCGGCAAGAATCTCCTCGAGCTCCTCGACCTCGTAGACCGTCGGTGCTGTGGGCAGGTTCGCCATCGCGGCAGGGTAGCAATCACTCACATCGAGTCGGGAGCCTCCACGCCGACCAGGTCGAGCGAGGTTGCGATCACCCGGGCCGTCGCGCGGCACAGCGCGAGCCGGCTGCGCTCGACCTCCGGCTCCTCGCCGATCACGCGGCACTGCTTGTAGAACTGGTGGAACGCCTTGGCGGTCTCCTGGGCATACCCGGCGAGCCGGTGCGGCCCGCGCCGCTCGGCCGCCTCGGCAACCAGGCCGGGGAACTCGACCAGCGCCTTAACCAGGTCGGCCTCGGCTGCGACCGGTGCCCACGCGGGATCGGGGACCGCCTCCGTCCCGCCCGCGTTCCGCAGGATTCCGGCGATCCGGGCGTGTGCGTACTGGCAGTAGTAGACCGGGTTCTCGGCGTTCTGCGCGGTCAGGAGATCCAGGTCGAGGTCGCTCGGCTGGTCGTGTCCCCGCTGAACGAGTGCAAAGCGGGCGGCGTCGATGCCGATGGCATCGAGCAGGTCATCGAGGGTGACGATGCGGCCCGCCCGCTTCGACATCTTGCCGTCGCGGAGCCGCACAAGCTGGTAGATCTGGACGTCCACCCGGTCGGGGTCGTAGCCGAGCGCCTGGGCGGCGGCCTTGAGCCTGCCAACGTAGCCGTGGTGGTCGGCGCCGAGGACGTACACCGCGGTGTCGAACCCGCGCTCGAGCTTGTCGGCCACATATGCGAGGTCGCCCGCGACGTAGGTGTGGGTGCCGTCCGAGCGCACGAGCACGCGATCCTTGTCATCGCCGAGCACGGACGAGCGCAGCCAGACCGCCCCGTCCTGCTCGTACGCGTGACCGCTGGCGAGTACGCGGTCGATCGCCTTCTGCACCGCGCCGCTCTCATACAGCGACCGCTCGAGGAACCAGGTGTCGAACGAGCACCGGAACCGTGCCAGGGTTGCGCGAATCCGGGCGATCATCGCCTGGGTGCCCGCCCGGGCCCACTCCTCCATAGGCACATCCGCCGCGAGCCCGAGTTCGGCCGCGACGTCGGCGACGTAGGCCCCCTGATAGCCCTCGGCGGGAGGCTCGAGGCCCTGGGCACGTGCTTGCAGCGACGCCCCGAAGAGCTCGATCTGGCGGCCGGCGTCGTTGAAGTAGTACTCCCGGCCGACGTGGTGACCGGCGAACGCGAACAGGCGGGCCAGGCTATCGCCGTAGGCGGCATTGCGCGCCGTCGCGACCGTGACGGGGCCGGTCGGATTGCCGGACACGTACTCGACCTGGACCCGCTGGGGCTTCGCGGCCGCACCCGATCCGTACCGCGGCCCCTCGCTGAGGACGCACTCGACGGCCCTCCGGTACCAGCCGGCCGACACGCGCAGGTTGATGAAGCCCGGCCCTGCCACCTCGGCCGAGGCGATGTGGTCCGACGCCAGCTCGGCGACGATCTTCGCGGCGATCTCGCGCGGCGCCGACCGCAGCGGCTTGGCGAGCTGCAGCGCCACGGCCGTCGCGTAGTCGCCGTGCTCCGGATCGGCCGGCCGCTCGAGCCTGGCGGGGACGCCGTCGCCGCCCACGGCGGCGACCGCCCGCTCGACGGCGGCTGCAAGCTCGTGGACGGCGCTCGCGCTCATTCGCCGGATCGTAACCTTGGTAGGGTGAGGGCATCGACGACGACGTCCCCCAGGAGCGCCACCTGAACATCCACTTCTCGCCGGAGATCATGGCGGGCGTCTACGCCAACTTCGCCAACGTCAGCCACTCCGACTACGAGTTCACCGTGACGTTCGCCCGCGTCGACCACGAGGTCGAGGAGGAGGAGGTGCCGGGCGTGGTGGTGTCGCGCGTCAACCTCTCGCCGCGGTTCATGAAGGAGCTGATCGACGCGATGCGGGACAACTACTCCAAGTGGGAGACCAAAGAGGGCATCAAGAACCTGCCCGAGTTCGACGGTCCCGAAGGCGAGTAGTCACCCGACGTGAAGGTCGCGGTCATCTCGGACGTCCACGCGAACCTGCCGGCGCTCGAGGCGGTGCTCGCAGATATCTCCTCGGACGGTGCCGACGAGCTTTGGTGCCTGGGCGACCTGACCGGGTATGGCGGCGATCCCGGCCCCTGCCTCGAGATCGTGCTCGACCGCGTGGACATCAGCCTGTCGGGCAATCACGACATGGTGATCACCGGCGAGATCAAGCTCGACGCCTTCTCCCACGACGCCCGTGCGGCGGCCGAATGGACGATGGGCGTGCTCGACCCGGAGCAGCTG
>DATCPV010000025.1:0-10440 GCA_036569885.1 Gaiellales bacterium
CCGGGAGGGCGGCCGCGGCGCAGCCGGGGCGCGACGACGGCCGCCGCGGCGCCGACCATGCCGCCGACCACGAACGATCGCAGCGCGCCCGAGCGGCGGCGGTCGCCGCGGTCGCTCACGATGCCTCGCGGTGGGCGAAGAAGGCCGCGATCAGGAGGCCGAACACCTGGACATATGCGCGAGCGTTCCCGTTCACCTCGATGGCGATGACGGCCGCGGCGATCACGTATGCCCATGCCGCCCCGCCGGCGGCGATCCAGCCCGTCGTCGCGCTGCGGTAGTAGCCCGCGCCCCGAAGCGTCGCCCGCCCGGCCAGGATGCCCACGCCGTAGGCGAGGATGAACGTGAAGAACCCGAGCCCGGCGCCGCCCGCGAACGCGAGCACGACCCCCATCGCGGTGCCGGCCCCGAACGCCACCGCAGCCGCCCGCACCGCCTTGTCGGGCCGCAGCGTGACGCGCGCCGAGCGCGGCTGGCGGGCGCAGTCGCGGCACTTGATCCCCACCGGTGCCGGAACCATGCAGTCGGGGCAGATCGGCTTGCCGCAATTCGAGCACGACACGCCGGTTTCCACCTTGGGGTGGTTGGCGCAGGTCACCGGCGCGGCGATGCCGGGATCGACGCTGGACACGTCCGCGAGTGTAGCATCGTGGTCGTGATGCAGGAACACCCGGCGGACGCATGACCCGCCATCCGTCGGGGCTGATGCGGATGACGGGCGAGGTGGAGCGGGCGCTGATCCGGTCGAAACCGGTGGTTGCGCTCGAGTCGTCTGTGATCGCCCACGGCCTGCCCGCCGACATCGGCCCGGACGCCGCCAAGGAGGCTCAGCAGCGCGTTCGCGACCACGGAGCGGTGCCGGCGACGGTGGCGGTGATCGGCGGCGCCGTCAGGGTCGGCCTCGACGACGAGGACATCGACCTGCTCGCCCGCGAGAGCGACGTCCGCAAGGTCGGCGGGCGCGACCTGGCGACATGTGCCGTCTCGGGCCTCACCGGTGGGACCACCGTGGCGGGAACGCTGGCGGTGTGCGCGATGGCGGGGATCCACTTCATGTCCACGGGCGGCATCGGCGGTGTTCACCGGGGCTGGCAGGGCACACTCGACATGTCCGCCGACCTGACCGAGGCGGGCCGCACCGAGGTGTGCATCGTCTGCTCGGGGATCAAGTCGCTGCTCGACATCCCGGCGACGCTCGAGATGCTCGAGACGCGCGGCGTGCCGGTGATCGGCTACCGCACCGACACCTTCCCGCTGTTCTACGTCACCGACAGCGTCCACCCTGTGGCCGACCGGGCCGACGACGCCGAGACGGTCGCCGCCGTCGCGGCGGCTCACTGGGGCTTCGCCCGCCGCACCGGCATCCTGGTCGTCCAGCCGGTCGCGGCCGAGGTCGCCTTGGCCGCGGACGAGACCGAGGCGCTGGTCGAGCGGGCACTCGCCGAGGCCGGCGCCGCGGGCGTGACCGGGCCCGCCGTCACGCCGTGGGTGCTGGCGCGGCTGCACGAGGCCAGCAACGGCCGCTCGCTGGCCGCGAACCGGAGGCTCCTGGTCGACAACGCAGGCCTCGCGGCCGAGATCGCCGCGGCCTACTTCGCGGCCTAATGGAACGCCGGGGTGTAGCAAACGGCGATGAGCAAGCCCTCGGGGCTCAGCAGCCGGGCGGTGACCTGGCCCCACGGCTCGGTGCGGGCGTCGTGGATAAGCCGATAGCCATTGGCTTTGAGCTCCTCCGCCGCAGCCGCGACGTCGGCGACCTCGAACTCGATGCTGGCCTGCGGGACGGGGACCTCGGTCGGCCATTCGCTCGTGCCGAAACACGAGTTCGCGGCTTCGGCCAGCGGCCACAGCCCGAGGTGCTTCGTCCCTTCCAGCTTGTGAGTGAACACGTAGTCGCCGTCCCCACCCTCGAACGTAAGGCCCAGAGCATCCCGGTAGAACGCACGGGCCGCGTCGGCGTCTCGCACGATCGGAGCGACGCTCGCAACGAACTGGACATCCATCGGCTTCCCCCTTGCGTCAGGCGTGTTTCAGTGCGTTCCTCACGATAGCCCGCGAGAATCTGTCAGCCCCCCGCCACCACCCCGCGCTCGCAGCGGAAGCCGGCGATCGTCGTGGGATCGGGGAACTGACCGCCGCCGGATCCGCGGACACGGTAGACGTCAAACAGCGGGCTCGAGTGCACGAGCTGCAGGTAGGAGACGCTGCGGAACACCGTGGGGTCCACGCCATCCTCGAGCACCCCGACCATGCTGCCGATGCGCACGCCCTTGACGACGATCACCTCGTTCACGCCGAGGCGGCGCAGGAGCGCGGCCCGGCCGGCCGGATGCTCGAAGAAGCGGTGGGCCTGCAGCACCGTGCTGAGCACGGTGTGCAGCATCTCCGGCCGCAGGTAGGGCCCCATGCCCTCGACCACGCTGACGCGGCCGGTGACGGCGGCGAAGGTGCCGAGGGTGACCCGGTCAGGCAGGATGCGGGCCCCGCAGGGAGCGTGCTGGTCGACCCAGTCAAGCACCGCCACCGAGTCGCGGCCGTTCTGCTGCCAGCCGCTGCGGGCGGGCCCGACGGTGGCCGCAACCGCGACCGCGGGGACGGCCACCGCGGCCGCCACGACGACGACCGGGATCCACCGCTGCACCGCCCGCAGGCGCCCCAGCACAGCCTCAGCCACGCCGAGCACGGCGAGCACGAGCACGAGGGGCACGTAGTCGAACTCACGGTCGATCCCGAACCGGCCGGGGATCTGGGTGCGGTACCGGTACGAGAACAGGAACGCGATGCCGAGCAGCGTCGCCGCCGTCCCGGCCCCCACCACTCCGAGCGGCGCGAGCTCGCGCGGGAACCAGCGCAGCATCATGGCGGCGGCCGCAGTCACGGCGACGATCGGCAGCAGCCACACGAGCCACGAGGGAGCCCTGTCCAGCGTGGTGGCGCTGCGGGTGAAGTCGTGCATGATCGCCGCGGGCGGGACGTACCAGTGGCCGTTGCCGGTCGGAGAGTGCTGCAGGGTGCCGGTGAGCAGCGACGCGGTCGGGTCGACGTCGTTGCCGAACGACGCGTACGAGCTGTTCCCGGACGCCCCCTGGAAGCCGATCGAGCCCCCCGAGGCGAGGAGGATCGTCACCGTCAGCGCGACCGCGGCGGCGCTGATCGCGAACAGGCGCACGACGACCGCCCGCCACTCGCGATCGAGCGCTGCGCGGGCGACGGCGTACCAGCCGAGCGCTACCATCAGTGCGACGACCGGGACACCGTGGGTGGCAAATCCGGCCCCGAACAGGAGCGCCGCCAACAGAGGCTCCTTCCAGCCGTCACGGTCGCGCAGCGCCCTGACCCCCAGGATCAGCGCGCACACGGCCACCATCCGGCCGACGTTCTCGGCGGTGTAGACATCCAGGTTGCGGCGCAGCTCGTCGTTCAGCACCGCCAGGGTCAGCAGGGGCAGAAGCGGTGCCAGCCGGCGCAGGCCGAGCTCGCGTCCGAGCGCCCACAGGCCGGCCGCGAGGCCGGTCGAAGCGACCCAGAGCAGCGCCCCCATGGCCGGCAGCGGCGCCCGCCCGATCGCGTAGGAGATGCCCGCGTGATAGCTGTTCAACACCACCTTGCTCACCGTCGGCGTCCAGAACGACCCCCACTGCAGGGTGTGCGCCGGCACCCGGCCGGCATCGGCGATCTCGAGCCCGTCGGCCCAGTAGCGCCACGGGCCGAACATCTCGAAGTTGAGCAGCGGCGAGCTGCGCAGGCGGACGATCGCGATCGCGACGAAGACGAGCGCCCCCACCGCGATCGTCCAGCGCTCGCGGCCGAACTCGGCCGAGACGGCGTCCAGGTGCACCCGTGCCCCGCCGCGGCGCAGACCGCCGGCCCAGAGGGCCGCGGTGACCACGGCGAGCGCGGGGAAGAATGTCCCGGGCTGCATGACCCGCGCGATCACGAGCACGACGGCCGTGATGCCGACGACGGCGTAGCCGAGCCCGAACGCCAGAGCGAGGCGCGTCGGGATCCCGACCTTGCCGGGCGGGTAGGCGGCCAGCGTCGCCCCCAGCCCCGGGACCAGCACGAAGGCCGTGGCGATCGCGATCGTCGCCGGGTTCACGTGGTCGCCGTGGGCGTCGCCGTCCCCGCCGCCGCCATCGCCGCGCCCGCGAGAAACCCGGCCAGGAGCCACATCGTGGGGTCCTCGAAGAACGAGTCGTAGAAGAGCGAGCTGGCGAAGATCGCGACCAGCGCAGCGAGCAGGACACGCGGAACGGCCCCGGCCGCCCGCAGGCGCACGCCCAGGGTTGTGAGCGCGCCGAGCACCCACAGGTAGATCACAAAGCCGGCCGGCCCGAGCTCGGCGGCGACCGTCACCGGCGTCGTGTGCGACGCCGCGCCCTTGACCCGGAACGGGTGCGCCGTGCCGGCCACGGCCGCCTTCGGCAGGCCGCCCAGGCCGGCTCCATCCAGCGGGTGGCGCTTGATCACCCTCCAGCCGAGCTGGATCAGGTGCGAGCGGTCGTCCGACACCCGCGCAGCCGAGTTCCCGCGCAGCGCCACCGCCACCACGGCGAGCAGCCCGACCGCCCCCACCGCCACGAGCGCGAGGGTGACCCGCCGCGGCCACAGGCCGGTGCCGACGGCAACGACGCCGGCCGCCAGGGCGAAGTAGCTCGACTGCGAGTACGTGAAGTAGAGGCCCACAAACGTGACCGCCATGACCGCTCCGAGCGGGATGGTCATCCCGCGGTACACGGCGACGCCGGCGCACAGGACGAGCGTGACGGCCATGAAGCGCCCGTAGACGCTCGCATCCCAGAAGAGGGAGTTGACGCGGAAGAACGACCGGTAGGCGTTGCTCACCTCGACGCTCGGATTCCAGAACACGTGCCGGGTCGCCTCCTGCCAGAGCGCGACAGCGGCGAACAGGAGGGCCAAACCGCACTGGGCCAGGAATGCGATCCGCAGGCCGCTCGGGTTCCAGCCGAGCTGGGCGATCCGCATCCACATGAAGGCGAACGGGAGGTAGAAGAAGAGCATAGTCACAGCGGCCTGGTGCAGGTCGACCGTCCACAGCAGCGACACCGCCGAGAACGTCACGATCGCGGCGAGCGGCGCCGCCGGCCCTCGCGCGGGCAACTCGGGCTCGGTCGAGCGGACGACGTCGTAGAGCGTGCACAGCGCGCCCGCGGCCAGCACGGCGTAGAGCGGCAGCAGAAGCTTGGCGTCCTGGGAGCCGAAGTGGACGGGGATCCGCACGGGCGCGGCCAGGA
Organism: Gaiellales bacterium; assembly: GCA_036569885.1. Lineage (GTDB taxonomy): Bacteria > Actinomycetota > Thermoleophilia > Gaiellales > JAICJC01 > JAICJC01. Next base: position 5,256 of record DATCPV010000025.1, read on the forward strand.
CGCACGCGATGGCAAAGGCCCACGGCCAGCGGTGCACGACCGCCGCCGCGGCAACCAGCCCGATAACGGCGACCGCGATCGCGGGCACCACCTCGACCGGGTGGCCGCTGATCAGCGTGTGCGCGCGGTGGAAGGACGAGTGCAGGAGGCGCTCGGCCAGCCACAACGTGCCCGCGACCCAGGCGAGCGCGGCGGCGCGGCGCACTGACGGCGGGCGCGCGACCAGCAGGATCCCCAGGCCGACCGCGGCCAGCACGGCCGCGAGCGCCTCGCTATTCACCGCACCTCACGACCGGAGCGGCCGCATGACGTACACGTGTGTGGCGCCGGCGACGACCAGCCGCCCCGCCGCGACGATAACCGAGGCGTATTTGCCATCGTTGAACCGCCACTTGAGCTTCCCCGTTCTCGTGTCGTAGCCGTAGACGTGGCCCCGTGAGCTGGGCGACGGCCCCAGGTCGGACACGTACACGTACGGCCCGACCACCGTGGGCGACGAGAGGCTGCCGTAGGGCAGCCGGTGCTCCCAGATCACCGATCCCGTGCGCGCGCTGAGCGCGGCGACGGTGCCGTCGAAGCTCGTCTCGAACACGATGCCGTTCGAGACCGCCGGCGATCCGTAGGCCCAGTTCGGCATCGTGTACGTCCACGCCACCTGTCCGGTGCCCGCCTCGAACGAGTAGAGCTTGTCGTCGGTGTTGCCGATGTAGAGGCGGCCGTAGGCCACCGCCGGCGTCGAGAAGAAGTTTCCGGCCCGCAGCCCCGACGACAGCCCGTCGGTCGTGCTGCGCCAGATCTGGTGTCCGTTGGAGGCGTCCAGGCAGTACATCGCCCCGCCGTAGTCGCCGAAGTAGACGCGGCCGCCGGCGACCGCCGGGCCGTGCTTGCCCTCCCCGCCGGCATGGAACGTCCACGCGATCCGGCCCGTCCCCAGGTCGAGCGCCCGCACGGCGCCGGACTGGTCGCTCATGTAGAGGTAGCGGGAGTCGAATGCCGGCGACGACTCCATTGTGCTGCCGACGTTGCGATTCCAGATGGTCCTCCCTGTGCTGGCCGAGAGCGCATAGATATGGCCGTTGCGGGCACCAGCGTAGACGACGCCCTGGCGGACCGCGGGCGAGCCCGGGCCGAGGTCGGACACGTGCTGCAGGCGCCGCTGCCACAGCACCTTGCCGGTGAAGATGTCACGCGCGCTGATCCAGCCGCTGTTCGCGTACAGGTAGAGCACGCCCTTGGCATACACGGGCGGGTACTCGAGAAAGCCCACCGGCGCACTCCAGGTGACGTGGTAGGGCGGATGGATGCCGGTGCTGCCGGATGCGTCGCGCGTGCGGGCGTCGCTCAGCCCGTACACCGGCCATGACGGGCCCCACCTGCGCACCGTCGGGGAGACCGGGGTCACGCTCGAGCTCGTGGTGAGCGTGAACGGCAGCTTGGCGCCGTTGTGGACATCGGGCGTCTTGCGGTGCACGACCCACCACGCCGCCCCGGTGCCGGCGACGCCCAGGACGAGCACGGCCGCGACGATCAGGAGTTTGGTGCGTCGGCGCATCCGACGCACGCTAGCAACGTGGGGTTGGAAGCAGGTGCGGCCGACTGGGAGGTTCTAGGCCGTGCGGTCCTGCGGGGCAACCACGGTACGGCCCGTCAGGTCGCCGTAGAGGGCGCGCACGAAGAGGGCCGAGAACGGCCAGATGATGGGCGCCGCCAGCGCCAGGCCGACCAGCGTGGATGTCGTGTTGTCGGCGAACGCCGAGACGATCAGGAGCATCGCCAGCACGATCGGGGCCGAGAACAGCAGGGTGATCAGCCACACACCCCACGTGCGGCTGAAGTTGCGCACCGCCAGCCCCGCTGAACGGACGAGGGCGTTCCCCGGGCCGACGTCGCCGGCGGCGATGGCCGGCACGGCGAAGAGGAACAGGGGCAGCACGACGACTGCATACGTCACCAGGGTGAGCACGAGTGCGCCAGAGAGGGTGCCGATGAGCACGGCGGTCATGTACGTCCACACCACGCGCCGCCGCGGAGCGCGGTCGGGCAGGCCCCGCAGCATCACGAAGCCGAGCAGGCAGAAGTAGCCGATCGAGTAGGCAAAGCCGCCTACGAGGACCGTCTGAGGAACCGTCCCGCCGGTCGCGTGCACCGCCACGACCGGGATCGACGACACGGCCAGCACGGTGATCGACGCCACCATCAGATCGGCCCACGCCGCCCCGAACCGGTGCACGGCGGTCGCGAACAGGTCGGACATCGGCGTTCGCGTCTGCGGCGGCGAGGTCTCGCTCACGCGACCGCCGCCGGGTGCCGGATGGCGATGTCGAGGCTGTCTTCGACCGCATCGACGACGACGACATCACCGTCGCCCACCTGCCCCTGCAGCACCATCAGCGCCAGCGGGTTTTCGAGCTCTCTCTGCACCGTGCGCTTGAGCGGCCGTGCGCCGTAGGCCGGGTCGTAGCCGTGCTCGACCAGAAGATGCTTGGCCGCGTCGGTCAGCTCGAGCTCGATCCGGCGCCCTCCCAGCCGTGCGCGCAGGCCCGACGCCTGCAGGTCCACGACCTCGGCGAGCTGCTCCTTGGAGAGGCGGCCGAAGATCACCGTCTCGTCGACCCGGTTCAGGAACTCGGGCCGGAAGGTGGCCCGCAGCGCCTCCTCGACGTGGGCGCGGACGTTCTCCGGCTCGCCCCCGCGGAAGATGAACTCGGAGCCGACATTGGACGTCATGATGACGATCGTATTGCGGAAGTCCACCGTGCGGCCCTGCCCGTCGGTCAGCCGGCCGTCGTCGAGCAGCTGCAGCAGGATGTTGAAGACGTCCGGGTGCGCCTTCTCGACCTCGTCCAGAAGCACGACCGAGTAGGGCCGCCGGCGCACGGCCTCGGTCAGCTGGCCGCCCTCGTCGTAGCCGATGTAGCCGGGGGGCGCCCCCACGAGGCGAGACACGGAGTGCTTCTCCATGTACTCCGTCATGTCGATCCGGATCATCGCCCGCTCGGAGTCGAACAGGAACTCGGCCAGCGCCTTGGCCAGCTCGGTCTTGCCGACGCCGGTCGGGCCGAGGAAGATGAACGAGCCGATGGGCCGGTCGGGGTCGCCCAGGCCGGCGCGGGAGCGACGGATGGCATTGGCGACCGCCGTCACCGCCTCGTCCTGGCCGACGACGCGCTGGTGCAGCCGCGACTCCATGTGCACCAGCTTCTCCATCTCGCCCTCGAGCAGGCTGTGCACCGGGATCCCGGTCCAGCTCGCGACCACCTCGGCAACGTCCTCAGCCGCGACCTCCTCCTTCAGCATCGGCGAGCCCGACTGCTGCGCGTCGACGCGCTCGGCGGCCTGCTCCAGCTCCCGCTCGAGCTGTGGCAGCTGGCCGTAGGTGAGCTCGGCCGCCCGCTGTAGGTCGCCGTCGCGCTGGGCGCGCTCGGCGTCGCCGCGAAGCTGCTCGATCCGCTCTTTGAGGTCGCGCACGCGCCCGATCGACTCCTTCTCGGCCATCCACTCGGCCTCCATGCCGTGCAGCCCCTCGCGCAGGTTCGCCAGCTCCTCGGCGATCGCCTCGCGCCGCTCGATCGCGGCCTCGGAGGTCTCCTTCTCCATGGCGGCCTGCTCGATCTCGAGCTGGACGATGCGGCGGCGGACCGTGTCGATCTCGACCGGCATCGAGTCGATCTCGATCTTGAGCCGCGACGCGGCCTCGTCGATCAGGTCGATGGCCTTGTCGGGCATGAACCGGTCGGCGATGTAGCGGTCGGCGAGCATGGCGGCGGCGACGATCGCGTCGTCGGAGATGCGCACGCCGTGGTGCACCTCGTAGCGCTCCTTGAGACCGCGCAGGATGGCGATCGTGTCGGCGACGCTCGGCTCGCCCACCATGACAGGCTGGAACCGGCGCTCCAGGGCGGCGTCCTTCTCGATGTGCTTGCGGTACTCGTCGAGCGTGGTGGCGCCGATCGCGCGCAGCTCCCCGCGGGCGAGCATCGGCTTCAGCATGTTGGCGGCGTCTACCGCGCCCTCGGCGGCGCCGGCTCCGACGATCGTGTGCAGCTCGTCGATGAAGAGGATGATCCGGCCTTCCGACGCGCTGATCTCGGCCAGGACGGCCTTCAGCCGCTCCTCGAACTCGCCCCGGTATTTGGAGCCCGCCAGGAGCGCGCCCACATCCAGCGCCCACACGCGCCGCCCGCGCAGGCTCTCGGGCACATCGCCCGAGGTGATGCGCTGTGCCAGGCCCTCGACGATGGCGGTCTTGCCGACGCCGGGCTCGCCGATCAGGACGGGATTGTTCTTGGTGCGCCGGCTGAGCACCTGGACCACCCGCCGCACCTCCGCGTCGCGGCCGATGACCGGGTCGAGCTTGCCGCGCTCGGCCAGCTCGGTCAGGTCGCGACCGAACTTGCGCAGAGCCTCGTAGGTGCCCTCGGCGTCTGGCGAAGTGACGCTCTGGCCCCCGCGGACCTCGACCAGCGCCTTCAGGATCGCGGACCGGTCGAGCCCGGCGGCGTCGGAGAGCGCGAGCAGGAAGTGCTCGACGGCCACGTAGTCGTCCTTGAGCGCCTCGGCCTCGCTGAAGGCCCGCTCGAGGGTCTCGCGCAGCGCCCGGCTCGCGGCGGGCTGCTGCTGGGCGCCCTCGATCCGGGGCAGCGCCGCCAGCCGCTGCTCGGTGGCCGCGCGCACGCCGCTTGGATTCGCGCCCGACTTCTCGAGGATGCGGGGCGCAACGCCTCCCTCCTGGTCGAGCAGCGCGAGCAGCAGGTGGTCGGGAGTGAGCTCGGGGTTGCCACGCGTGATCGCGTCGCCCTGAGCGGATGAGAAGGCCTCCTGGGCCTTGATTGTCAGCTTCGAGAAGTCCATCGCACCGGGAGTTTGGAGTGTTGGTAGAGGACGAGGTCGCGGCGGTAGCTGCGGTGCACACGGTGCAGCTCGCGCCGCCGCTCCTCGGACGCGGCGGTGAGCTGGGCACGCAGGGCGGCCATCTCGGCGGCCATCTGGTCCACCGCGTCCTCGAGGTCGAGCACGCGCGTGGCGCCGGCCAGGTTCATGCCGAGGTCGCCCGTGAGCATCGCGATCTTGAGCAGCCGCTCGACGTCGCGGTCGGAGTAGCGGCGGGTGCCGCCGGGCGTCCGCCGCGGCCGGACGAGCCCCTTGGTCTCGTAGCCGCGGAGCGTCTGGGGGTGCATGCCCGCCA
>DATCPV010000026.1:0-3676 GCA_036569885.1 Gaiellales bacterium
CCACGCTGACCGCGCGCCCACCACGAGCGGAACGGTGTGGTCGGTCATCGACCCAACGCTCTCCACAACGGCTGAGAACCTGATCAGCTTCGTTGCGTTGGCGTCGGCGCTGGTCATCATCACCATCGCTCTGGTCGGCGCCGCCCGGGACGGTCGCTACCGGGTTGTCGAGTGGTGTGGCGCGGCGACCGCCGCGTTCATCCTGCTCAACAAGGTCAGTTCGCCGCAATACATTCTTTGGCTGGTGCCATTCCTCGCGCTCCTGTCGGTCACGGCCGTGTGGTGGTGGCTCCTTTCAGCCGTCGCGGTCGTGCGCTACGGCGCCCTGTTCGGCGTTGGCGTCTTCCCGTTCGGGCTGCGCACCGCCGACCGTATCGACCACACGGCGGTCATTATGCAAGCGCTGCTGTTGGCCGTGTTCATCGTCACGATCCTCGTTCGGCGAACCCCCTCCGAGTTCGACCCGCAGGTGAGGCTACCCGAGCCGTCGCCTGCCCGGCTTCCCAGACGAACATTCCCGCCCCGTCCGGCGTCCTAGTATGAATCGTGCCGATGAAGGAGCTGGATGATTGATTCCACGCCCCCGCGACGTTCGTTGGTGGTGGGTTGGTGGTGGGGCTGCGGCTGCGAACCTTCGCCTCGCGGGCGGCTGGTTGACGCCCCCCACACCGAGGCATAGCATTCCCGCTCGCACCCAACGGGAGGTCATCCATGTCGTGGCACCTCAAGGGCAGCTACATCGAGACGTGCTCGTGCGAGCTCATGTGCCCATGCAACCTGTCATTCGACCACGGCGCCACGTACGACTTCTGTCGCGTCGTGCTCGTCTTCAACATCCGCGAGGGTGAGGTCGAGGGCACGGACATCGGCGGCCTCAAGGTCGCCGCGGTCGCGGACACGCCGAAGGTCATGACCGACGGGAACTGGCGCCTGGGGATGTTCATCGACGAGCGGGCGAGCGATGAGCAGGCGGAGAAGCTCGGGCAGGTCTTCGGCGGGCAGCTGGGCGGCCCGATGGCGGCGCTCGGTCCGCTCGTGGGCGAGATGCTCGGCGTCGAGCGGGCGGCGATCGAGGTGCACGACGACGGGCTGCGTCACAGCGTCCGCGTCGGGGACGCGATCGACTTCGAGATCGAGGACATCGTGCCCTTCGGCGTCGAGACCGGCGAGCCGGTTCGGTTCGCCGGCATGTTCCACCCGGTGGCGTCCGACCTCACGATGGCGGAGGCGAAACGCTCGCGGATCAACGCCTTCGGCATCGCCTACGAAGGCAAGACGGGACTCTCGACTTCCGAGTTCTCCTGGGCAGCCTGACCGCGTGATCGCCCGCGCGCCCGACCGAGCCCCTGGGGGCGCAGGCCTCGCCCCGGCCTTCGCGGCCGCGCGTGCCCGGCTCGGGCTCGTCGCTCTGCTGTTCGTCCTCGCCGGCGCCGGCTGGTGGTGGACGGCCGACCAGATGCGGGGGATGGACAACGGGTCATGGACCGGGCTGGGAGCGGTCAGCTGGTTCCTGGTCGTGTGGGTGGTGATGATGGCCGCGATGATGTTCCCGTCAGTCGCACCGACCGTCGCCCTGTATTCCCGAATGACCAGAGAGCGCTCGCCGCTTTCGCCGCTCCTCTTCGCGGCCGGCTATCTCGCAACGTGGGGTGCCGCCGGAGTGCTCGCCTTCTCGATCGCGGCGGCCGGCGGCCGGGTCACGGGCGACGTGCTCGCCTGGGATCGCGCCGGACGCTGGGTCGCGGGCGCGACACTCATCGTCGCGGCCGTCTACGAGTTGACGCCACTCAAGGACGTCTGTCTCGGCAAATGCCGCAGCCCGCTCGGCGTGCTGCTCGGCTCCTGGCGCGACGGCCGCGCCGGCGCGCTGCAGATGGGCGCGAAGAACGGCGCTTGGTGCCTCGGCTGCTGCTGGGCGCTGATGGCGTCCCTGTTTGCGCTCGGAGTCATGAGCATCCTGTGGATGGCCGTCGTGGCCGGGCTGATCGCGGCCGAGAAGACCCTGCCGCGGGGGCGCGTCGCGACGTTCGGAACGGCCGCGATCCTTCTGGGGCTCGGCGTGCTCCTGCTCGTCTCGCCCGACACGATCCCAGGCTTCACGATCCCCGCAGGCCATCCGATGCCTCAGATGGGCGGGATGGGCTCCTAGCCGGCGTGCTCGTAGGTGGTCCCGCGATCCCTTTTGGCGCTTGACTTTGCCTCACAAAGTGTGTTAGCTTTGTAGTGCAAAGTAACTCACGAAGGAGCGCACGGATGTACGGAACGCGCGACATGAACGAGAGCGGGACCGCCGGAAACGGCGACGCGCTCGACCCCGCGGAGGCGGCAAGACTGCTCGCCAGACCAGGCGCGAGGCGCGACGCCAGTTCGACCTGCATCCGCCGCTGCTGTCGGCGCTCATGGGGGCCGTCGTCTTCGCCGGCTACCTGGCGCTGTGGCTGTCCGTGCGGGGACAGCACCCCTACACGGGGCCGAGCGGCGCCGCGATCGCCGGCGTCTACACCGCGGTCGCCGTGATGATCGCCGTGAGCGCGACGATTCTCAAGCGGGCGACGGCCGGCGTCGGCGGCCGCTCGCGACGTCAGATGAAGGCCCAGGGCGTCGCCGTCGTCGCCGCGTACGTCGCGTCGGCGACGTTCCAGGGAGCGCTGCACTACAACGGCGCGGCCCACTGGATCGTGTACGGGGTGTGGCCCGCCGCCGCGCCGCTCGTCATCGTCGGCGGGACCGTTGCCGGCCTCGCGGTCGGGAACGAGGACTGGGTGATGTTCGCGACCGGACTGGGCGCCGTCGCGACCGGCGTCGCCGCGTCGTTTGCGGGCCCCGTCGGTGGGTGGGCGGTTGCCGGCGCCGGCCTGTTCGTCCTGATCGTCGGTCGCTCCGTGGCGCTCGCCTGGCAGCGCGAGGCGTGAGGGTGCGGGGATGAGCGCCGAACCGCTCGACCCGGTGATCCACACCCCGGCGCGGCTGCGGATCGCGGCGACGCTGGCCGCGCTGCCCGACGGAGACACGCTCTCGTTCACCCGTCTGCAGGACATCCTCGACCTCACCCCCGGCAACCTGATCACGCACCTGCGCAAACTTGAGGACGCCGGCTACGTGACCAGCGAGAAGAGCGGCAACGGGACGGCGTCGCGCACGTCGGTCGCCCTCACCCACCAAGGCCGCGGGGCGCTCGACGACTACACCGAGGCGCTGCGAAACCTGCTCGGCGGGCTGTAAACGCCGGCGACGTCCGCTAGCGGGTGAGGGCGCTTCCGGCGGCGCCTGCATAGAGCTCGACGGCCCGCCAGCAGTACCAGGCAACGACTGTGCGGTAGGGGCGGTAGGGCTCACCAAGCGGCTCGAGCTCCCGCGCGGTCGGCGTCGGGACGTTCCACGCGAGACCGTAGCCGTGGCGGACGCCGTAGTCGCCGACCGGCCAGACGTCGAGGCGCCGGAGCTGGAACATGAGGAACATCTGGGCCGTCCACGGTCCGATGCCGCGAACGGTCGAGAGGCTGGCGATGACTTCCTCGTCCGATTGGCGGGATAGGCCGCGCGGCGACAAGACGACCGTCCCGTCGAGCACCTTGGTCGCGAGGTCGCGGAGCGAGCGAACCTTGTTGGTGGATAGGCCGACCGCTCGGAGCGTCTCGTCGGAGAGCGCCAGCAGCGCTTCGGGCTCCACGTCGTC
>DATCPV010000027.1:0-3784 GCA_036569885.1 Gaiellales bacterium
GGCCGCCTCCGCCCCGCCGGCGGCTGCGAGCAGGCGCGCCAGCTCGCCGAGCGACCCCCGCCCCGGCGCAAACTCGTCGGTATCGACCCCCGGCGGCACGATCCGCAGCGCGTGCCGGTAGCCGCCCTCGCCCAGAAGCTCCTCGGTCACCGCCACGATGTGGCTGGACCCGGCGAACACGGCCGCGGCGCCGGCCAGCGACTCCCGGGCCATGCCGGCCAGCGCCGGGCGGCCGCGGATGGCGTACTCGAGCTCCGAGCCGTGCACCTTGACCGCGTAGGGCGTCCCCTCGCCACACGCGGCCGCCGCCACCGGGCCGCCCATGAGCGCGTGGTTGGCGAACACGAGGTCGACCGACCCATCCCGCAGCTCAGCAGCGATCGCGGCGGCATTGGCGGCGGTGTAGCGGTCGAGCTCGGCGACCGTGAAATCGGCAACATGCCGGGCCTCGACGCCCTCGTAGCGGTCGAGGACGAACACGGGCAGCAGCGGCCCAATGTCCGGCCGGACGACCCGCACGCGCGGCCCGAGGTCGAACCGCCCAGGCCGCCGCTGCTGGCAGATGACGCACACGTCGTGGCCGAGCCGGCCCCACGCACGGGCGATGTGCTGGGTGTAGATGTTCGAGCCCGTGCCCTCGAGCAGGTACCCGTGCCACAGGATCAACCGCACGCGGAAAGGCTAGCTACTGGGTGTCAGGCACTGAATATCTCACGCGCAGCGTGAATATTCGGTGCCTGACACCGAGCCGCGGCCGGTAGGCCGCGAGCCACCCAACCACCAACGCAACAGCCCGGTATGCACGCGCAGCGTGAATACCGGGCACAGACCACACCGCGTGAATATTCGGTGCCTGACACCGAGCCGCGGCCGCTAGGCCGCGAGCCACCCACCCACCACGCCGCAGCCCGGTATGCACGCGCAGCGTGAATACCGGGCACAGACCACACGGCGTGAATATTCGGTGCCTGACACCGAGCCGCGGCCGGTAGGCCGCGAGCCACCCACCCACCAACGTCACAGCCCGGAATGCACGCGCAGCGTGAATACCGGGCACAGACGGCGACGCGTGAATATTAAGTGCCTGGCACCGGGTATTCAGCCGCGGCCGAAGGCCACGAGCCACCCACCTACGTCAGGTGGAAGTAGAGCGCGTGCAGGATCTCGACGACCGGGCTCGACCGGTGCACCGTGACGTCCGCTGGCGTGTCGATCAGGGCGTCGGAGTAGTTGAAGATGATCTTGACCCCCGCCCCGACCAGCGCGTCGGCCGCTTCCTGCGCGGCCCCCTCCGGCACGGCCAGAACGCCGACGATAACGTTTCGCTCGCGGACGGCGGCGACCAGGTCGGCGACGTCCTGCACATGCTTATCGCCGATCTCCGAGCCGACCTTGGCCGGGTCGGAGTCGAACACGCCGGCGATGTTGAAGCCGTGGTCGGCGAACGTGGACGACGACGCGATCGCCGATCCGAGCCGCCCGGCGCCGATCAGCACGATGTTGTGCTGGCCCGAGGTGCGCAGGATCTTGCGGATCTCAGTGATCAGGAAGTCGATGTTGTACCCCACCCCGCGCTTACCGAACTTGCCGAAGCCGGACAGGTCGCGCCGGATCTGGGTGGCGTTCACGTTCGTGTACTCGCCGATCTCCTGCGACGAGATCGAGTCACGCCCCATCTTCTTCGCCTGCGTGAGCACCTGCAGGTAACGCGAAAGCCGGGCGGCGACGCCGACCGTCAGGCGATCGGATTCCAAAGGACTCTCCTTAGAGGCGGGGGCTTGTAACACGTGGTTGCCAGTGTAGCCAGCGGGTTTTCGACCACGCGCCGGTCAGACCGCGGCGGTCAAGCGCCGATGCAGCTCGGCCGGATCGACCGCGTACTTGAAGGCCTTGCGGCCCGCTACGAAGACCACTGGGATCTGCTCGCGGTAAGCCGCCTCGAGCTCGGGGTCGCCGGTGATGTCGACCTCGACGAGCTCGAATCCGTGCCGCTCCCGCTCCCGTTGGAGCAGCTCCTTGGCCACGTCGCACAGGTGGCAGCCTACGGCCGAGTAGATGCGCACCTCAACGGTCATGACGCGGTCGCGTAGGCGTCGCGGCGCAGATACGTCGGGAACGCGAGCGCGTCGGTGAAGCGGGCGGCAGATGCGATCATGGCGGCGTTGTCGGAGCACAGCTCCGGTGCGACCAGTGCCAGGCGCACCCCGAGCTCGTCGCAGCGGCGGGCGAACGCCTCGCGGAGGGCCCCGTTTCGGGCAACGCCGCCCACGACGGCCAGGGTCGAGGCGCCCGTATCGGCGACCGCAACCGCCGTGCGCTCGACCAGGGCCCGCACGATGGCCGCCTGGTAGGCGGCGGCGAGATCGGCGCGGGAGGCGTCCGGGTCACGCGCGATCGCGTAGCGCAGGGCGGTCTTGAGCCCGCTGAACGACAGGTCGTAGCCGGGCTTGCCCAGCATCCCCGTCGGGAACGTGTGCGCCGCCGGGTCACCCTGCGCCGCCAGCCGCTCCAGCTGGGCGCCGCCCGGATAGCCCAGGCCGAGCAGGCGGGCGCCCTTGTCGAACGCCTCACCGGCGGCGTCGTCGAGCGTCTGGCCGATGCAGCGGTAGCCGCGCCGATCCTCCACCTCGAGGATCATCGTGTGCCCGCCCGACGCCAGGAGCGCCAGGAACGGCGGCTCGAGCGGCTCGGGCTCGAGGTAGAGCGCCGCCAGGTGGCCGTGCAGGTGGTCGACGGGCACGAGCGGAAGGCGGCGCGCAAAGGCGATCGCCTTGGCGGCCGAGAGGCCGACCAGGAGCGCGCCGATCAGTCCCGGGCCCTCGGTGACGGCCACCGCGTCGATCTCGGCGAGCGACGTGTCCGCGGTGGCGAGGGCGCGCTGGACGACCGGCACCACGAGCTCCAGGTGGCGGCGCGAGGCGACCTCGGGCACCACACCCCCGTAGGGCGCGTGCAGCTCGGCCTGCGACGAAATGATGTTCGAGAGCACGACGCCCTCGCCGCTGACGACGGCCGCAGCCGTCTCGTCGCACGAGGTCTCGATGCCGAGAATCACTGGACCTAGATCGCGTCCGGGTCGCGCCACATGATGAGCGCGTCCTCGCGGTTGTCGGTGTAGTAGCCGCGGCGCACGCCGGTGGCCACGAACCCGAGCGACTCGTACAGGTGGATCGCGATGCCGTTCGAGACCCGCACCTCGAGCGTGTAGCCGCGCTCGCTGTCGCCGTCGGTGAGCACGAACAGCCGCTCGAGCAGGGCGCGGGCGACTCCGCGGCTGCGGGAGCTGGGGTCGACCGCGACGTTCATCACGTGCCACGCATCGACGTAGCGGGCAACGATCAGGTAGCCGAGCATGTCCTCGCCCTGAAATGCCCCCAGGCAGATGCCGCTGGGCTTGGACAGCTCGCCCGCGAACATCGAGCGCGACCAGGGGGTGGGGTACGACGCCCGCTCGATCTCCTCGATCGCATCGAGATCGGACGTGTGTAGGGGGCGCAGCTCGACGGCGGTGATCATGCCGGCGCCTTTGCGGCCAGGGCCCGGTCGGCGTCCGGATCGCGCAGATACAGAGGCTCCGGCGGGCCGGCCACGGCATACAGCGCGGCGTGGTGGCGCGCGTGCGGGACGTGCAGCGGCGAGTCGTCCGGAGGCACGTCCACCCCGGTCAGCAGGTCGCGGTAGCGCACCGCCCCGTCGCCCACGACGACGGTGCCGGCCGGCAGCGCGGCGGCCATCGCCGCGGGCGTCATCGCCTGCGGCTCGATCCCGGCGCCCGCGCAGAAGC
>DATCPV010000028.1:0-3930 GCA_036569885.1 Gaiellales bacterium
CGTACGAGCCGCTCGCACATGCGCCGGTCGAGCATTGCCGGCGGCAGGTTGAGCGCGATGCCGACGTCGACGCCGACCGCCTTCCAGCGGTGGAGTTGGCGCACCGCCTCCTCGACCACCCAGTGGGTGATCGGCGTGAGCAGGCCGGTGCGCTCGGCGGCGGGCAGGAACAGGCCGGGGCTGATCAGCTCGCCGCCCCTGTCCCAGCGCACGAGCGCCTCGACGCTCTGCATCGCGCCGGTGGCGAGGTCGACGATGGGCTGGTATTGGAGCACCAGCTGGCCGAGCGAGATCGCGTGGTGGAGCGCCGCGGCGAGCTCGAGGTCGCGGGTGGGGTCGTCCGAGGTGCGGCCGCGGACATGCCGGCCCTGCCGGGCCGCCTTGGCGTCGTACATCTCGGCATCGGCGTTGTGCAGGAGCTCCTCAGCCGTGCGTCCGTTGTCCGGATACACGCTCTTTCCCACCGACACGCCGATCACGACCTCGTGCCCGTCCACCACGAACGGTGAGGAGATCGCATGCTCGATCCGGGACGCGAGCGCCTCGGCGAGCTGGTCGACGTCCGCATGGGAGCCGCGCCCGTCCCGGATCAGCACCAGGAACTCGTCGCCCGACTGGCGGGCGATCATGTCGGCGGAGCGGGTCACGGCCTGCAGCCGGGTCGCGACATGCTGCAGCAGCTCGTCGCCGGCGGCGTGGCCGAGGGAGTCGTTCACGAGCTTGAACGCGTCGATGTCGCAGAAGAGCACCGCGATCTGGGCCTCGCCGCGCTCGGCGTCGGCGAGCGTTGCGGCGAGCTGCTCGGCAAAGGACATTCGGTTCGGGAGGCCTGTGAGGTCGTCGTGGTAGGCCAGGTGCGAGACCCGCTGCTCGGTCTGGCGGCGCTCGGTGACGTCCTCGCCCAGCGAGATGACGCCGATGGCCGTCCCGTCGAGATCGTGGCGGATGATGGTCGACCAGCCGATCACGCGCCGTTCGCCCCCGGCGGTGATGATCTGGTTCTCGTTGTGGGGCAGCTCGAGCTCGCCGCGCATCGTGCGCGCAAAGTCCTCCCGGCTCGAGGCGAGCTCCGGCGGGACGAACTCCGCGAACCAGTCGCACCCCACCACCTCTTTGGCCGGGCGGCCCAACATCGCGGCAAGGTGCGGGTTGCAGTAGACGACCCGGCCGCGCGCATCGAGCTGGACGGCCGCCAGGGAAACGTTCTCGAGGGTGTTGCGGAAGAGCTCCAGCGACTCGGACAGCCGCTGCTGCGCGCCGACCCGCTCGGAGATGTCCTGCGTCGTGATCACGAATCCGCTCACCCGCCCGTCGTCGCCCCGGATCGGCCCGGCCGTCGCCCGCACGTGGACGGTCGCGCCGTTCGGCTGGACAACCCGGAACTCGCCGTCGAACCCCGTGCCCTCCTCGAGGGTATGCGACCAGCTGTCCAGCAGGCCGGCCCGATCCTCGCGGTGCAGCACCTCGAGCCACCCGGCTCCGTGCACGCTTGCCTCGGCGCGTCCGACGAGCTCGCAGAAGCGCCTGTTCGCATACCAGCAGTTGGCGTGCTCATCGGTCTGGACGATGCCCACCGGCGCGTGCTCTGACAAGGCCCGGAACCGCTCCTCCGACCCGCGCAGAGCCTGCTCCGACACGTGCCGCGCGCTGATGTCGTGCGCGACGCCGACGGAGCCGACGACGTTTCCGCGCTCGTCCCGGTGCATCGTCACCGTGTGGGCCACCCGCACGTGCGAGCCGTCCTTGCGGACGAACGTCCACTCGCGGGTGTCGGCGCCACTGCGGGCGAGGGTGGTGAGGACGGTGGGCCCCGGTTCGACTCCGAGCTCCCGCGCCACGGCCGTGATCTCGTCGGCGACGTGCAGGTCGATGCCGTGCTTGATCCCGACGACCTCGGCGGCGGTGTAGCCCGTCAGCCGCTCCGCGCCGTTGCTGAAGAACGTGATGACGCCGCTCTCGCCCGTCGTGAAGATCGCATCGGCCGTTGCCGAGGCGATGACCTGTGAGTAGAGGTCGCGCTCGGTGCGAAGCGCGGCGGCAACCTGATCCAGCTCCGCCGGCTTCCGCCGCCGCCGGCGGACGCTGCCGGCGAGGAGCCCGGCCGCCGCTCCGGTCGTCGCGCCGAGGGCGATCAGCGTCCCCTCCGCGACGGCCGGCCAGAGCGTGCCGAGCGCGATCAGGGCGCCGGCGGTCGCGCCCACAGGGACCAGACGCAGGCCGGGGCCGGCGACGATCGCTCGCACGGCCCGCCTTGTCTGCCGGGTTGGGGGCATGGCGGGGCTGCCACTATTCATGGTTCACGCCAGAACATCGGCACTGCCGCCCTCGGGTTGAGCCTTCCTGCCCGGCCCGGTCACGACGCCGCGGCGAGGCGCCCGACCACCCGTCTGCAAATGTCCGGCACCGCGTCGCGGTCGTCGGTGAACATCGACGGCTTGAAGCAGATCGAGGTGAAGCCGCGATCGATCAGGTGCGGGACGTCCGCGAGCGCCTCGTCCAGATCGGCGACGTCGGTGGCACCCGAAAAGCGACCGCGGATGCCCCCGACGAGCTCGAGTTCGGCAACGTCGCGTCCGGCCTGTGTCATCGCCCCGGTCAGGCGCTCGAGGTCGGCATCGGTGGGCGTTCCGAAGGGGTGAAAGCCGCTCCCGTAGCGGACGATGCGCCGGCAGAGCGCGGGATGCAGCGTCTGGCCGCCGAACCACATCGCCGGGCCGCCCGGGCGGTGCGGCTTCGGCTCGCAGTAGACGTCGGCGAAGCGGAAGTGCTCGCCCGCAAAGGCCGCGGGCGACTCTGTCCACGCGGCGTGCATCGCCTCGAGTTGCTCGTCCAGGATCGCGCCCCGGCGGGTGAACGGCACGTCGAGTGCGGCGTACTCCTCGGCCGCCCAGCTCACCGTCGGTTGCACCACCAGCCGGCCCTCGGCGACCAGGTCGAGCGTGGCTAGCTGCTTGGCCAGGAGCAGCGGGTGTCGCAGCGGGGCGATGATCGCTGCGAGCGCAATCCGAAGCTCACTTGTGGCCGCGGCGATCGCGGCCGCCAGCACCACCGAGTCAGGCCACGGGGTGGCCGGATCCTGGTTACCGGGTGCGGCGTAGTCGCGCGGGTTCTCCATCCGGCCGGCCGCACCCGCCGACGGGCCCAGCACGACGTGCTCGGACAGCATCACCGTGTCGACGCCGGCCCGCTCGGCGCCCACCGCCAGCTCGACCAGTCCACGCAGGTCACGCGGTGGGACGAGCGTCCAATTCTCGCTCAGTACCATCACCGCCCGGGTCATCGCCGGGGAGCCTACCGGCGCCTGGAAAGTGGTAGCGTCCGCCGGTCGTCGGAGAGGAGCGTCACATGCGCCGAATCGCTGTCCTGGTCACGGTCACCCTTGCACTGGCATTCCCCGCGATTGCGGTGGCAAAGACGGTGAGCTACTCGTTCACGCTGGGGCACGCCGGCCGGACGTTCAAGATGCACCTCGCCCACACGGGACGGATACGGATGCTGCTGCGCTACTCGCGACTGCGGAACCCGGAGGCGGACATCGTGGTCGCGCTGGTCCCGCCGGGCGACCCGGACGGCAACGTGATCCTCGACACCGCCGAGAAGGGCAGCTGCAAGGCCGCCGGCGACTCGTTCGTGTGCCCGGTCTACATCGGGGGGCTCCCGGCGGGCAAGTACCACGTGCGGATGGGCCTCGAGACGAAGGCAAGGGTGATCACGCACCTAACCCTGTCCTGGCCGGCACAGTAGAGCAACCGGGGCCAGTCCCCGGTTGCGGCGGCGGGCTGATCTGCTGCGCTTTTGTGACGACTGCCGGGCGTCAGCCGGGGGCCGAGGTGGCCACCACCGCCTCGGCGATGTCGACCAGTGTCCGGCCGGTGCGCTGGGCGGCCGAGCGCATGCGGGTGAAGGCCTCGGCCTCGGTCAGCCCCTCAC
>DATCPV010000029.1:0-1544 GCA_036569885.1 Gaiellales bacterium
CGCGGCGGGCGTGCCCGTCCCCGTAGAGCCGCGGGTGACACCGTCCGCCGGGTATGCGAACATGTGTTCGCCATGGCGGCTCAGGGCGCACAGCTCACCCTCGACGGCGGCGATCGCCTGCACGAGCGTTTGGTGCAGGCGGGCAGGCCCCTGTCTGTGGCCGATGCCGCGACGTGCCTGTTCGCCCTGCGCAGCGCGCCCGCGGCGCTGATGCGGCAGCTGGTCGACGACGTCGTCCGCGGCGACGCCCGCTTCGCGTGGCGGTCGGGCACCGAGATCGCCCTCGCCGAGTGGGAGGACGCCGGCTCACTGCTCGATGCCCCGCTCGAGCGCGCCGACTACGTCGTGTTCGACCTCGAGACCACCGGCACCCGCCCGGGTGCCTCTCGCATCGTCGAGGTGGGGGCGGTGCGGGTGTCGGCGCTGCAGCTGGTCGCGCGGTTCGAACGGCTGGTCGATCCCGGCGTCCCGATCCCGGCCGTGATCACCGCTCTCACGGGGATCTCGCCGGAGCTGGTGCGCGGGCGGCCGCGCATCGACCGGATCCTCGACGACTTCCTGCGCTTCTGCGCCGGCGCCGTGCTGGTCGCCCACAATGCGCGCTTCGACGTCGGCTTCGTCGACGCCGAGCTGCGCAGGCTACGTGGCGGCCGGCTGGCGGCACCGGTGATCGACACGGTCGCTCTGGCCCGGCGGCTGATGGGCGACCGGCTACCGCGGATGGACCTGGGGACGCTGGCCGAGCGCTTCGACACCGAGGTGCGGCCGTGCCACCGCGCGCTGGCCGATGCCGAGGCCACGGCCGAGGTGCTGGTACGGCTCCTGGGGCTGGCGCAGGAGCGCGGCGCGGCGACCGTCGCCGAGGTGATCGGCCTGTGCGCCCCCGCCCGCCGGCGGGCATCGGGCCGGCGCGGGCTGGCCGCGGGTGTCCCCACCGGGCCGGGGGTGTACCTCTTCCGCGACGCGTCCGAGCAGGTGCTCTACGTCGGCAAGGCGACCGACCTGCGCGCCCGGGTGCGCTCGTACTTCTCGGGCCGGTCACTGCCGGCGCCGGTCGAGCGGGCGGTCGAGGCGGCCGCTCGGGTCGAAACGCGGCCGCTAGGGTCCGAGTTCGAGGCTGCGCTGCTCGAGCTGGAGCTGATCGAGCGGCTGCGGCCCCCGGCCAACACGCGCGGTGCCAACCCGGACCGGGCCTGCTACCTGGTCCTGACGGTCGACGAGGCCGTTCCCCGGCTGCGGGTCTCGGCGAAGCCGGGCACTCCCGGCGCGATCACGGCCGGGCCACTGCGGTCGCGGCAACAGGCCGACGCCGTCGCCACCGCCGTGCGCACCGCGTTCGGCCTACGCGTGTGCCGCCCGGCGCTGCCGACCGACGACGGCTCGTGCCTGGCGGGCATCATCGGCAGCTGCCGCGCACCCTGCCGGGGGGGCGGGCATGCCGACGCCCACGCAGCTGGCGTGGAGGCCGCCGGCGAATGGCTCCAGGGCGGCGCGGCGAGCCGGCCGCAAGAGCTCCTGCGGGTGCGCATGGAACGGCTGAGCGA
>DATCPV010000030.1:0-1521 GCA_036569885.1 Gaiellales bacterium
GCACGACACCGAGCTTGCCGAGCTCCGGCACCGGCGACTGCCGCGGCCACCAGCGCGGCTTGCCGCGAAACAGCCCGCCGGAGCCGTCGTCGTCGGTGGTGGTCACGCCCACCGCAACTCCCGCCGATCCCTGCGGATCGAGGTCGACCAGGAGCACCCGGCGCGACTCGATCGCCATCGCGGCGGCCAGGTTGACGGCCGTGGTCGTCTTGCCCACTCCACCCTTGCGGTTCACCACTGCTATCACGTGCACGCGGGCATTCTGTCACGGTACGATCGCGCCGTGAAAGCCACCATCGAGCGTGAGCGCAAGCTCACCGCTGCACCCGGGTTCAGACTGCCCGACGACTTGCCGGGCGAGGCGCTGCCAGAGCGGGAGCTTCACTCGACGTACCACGACACACCCGACCACCGCCTGGCGGCCGCGGCGATCACCCTGCGCCACCGGTCGGAGGGCGGCGCGGGGGCCTGGCAGCTGAAGCTGCCTCACGACCGAGACCGGCTCGAGCTCGAGTACGAGGGCACGTCCCGGACGGTGCCGGCTGAGGTGCTCGAGCTGCTCACCGCCCAGCTGCGCGGGCGCAGGCCGGTGCCGGTCGCCCGGCTGCGCACCCGCCGATCGGGCGTGCTCGTACGGAACGGAGACCGGGCGTTGGCCGAGGTGGTGACCGATGCGGTCGACGTCTACGAAGGCCGTCGGATTGTGCGCCGGTTCGACGAGATCGAGGTTGAGCTGGTCGACGGAGATACGGCCGACATGCGCGCGATCGTGCGCCGCCTCCACCGCGCCGGAGCGGTCGAGTCCGACTCGCGGCCGAAGCTCTTCCAGGCGCTCGACCTGCCGGCCGTCCGGCCACCGCCGCGTCCGCGCCGCCGCGCGCCGGCGCCCGAGCACGTCGCCGCCGCGCTGCGGGAGCAGTACGCCGCGATCGTGCGCCACGACCCGGGCACGCGACTGGGACGCGACCCCGAGGAGCTGCACCAGATGCGGGTCGCAACGCGGCGGATGCGGGCGATCCTGCGCGCGGCGCGGCCGCTGCTCGACCCGGAGTGGGTGCGCTCGCTGCGGGCCGAGGTTGGGTGGCTCGGCGGCGCGCTCGGGCCTGTACGCGACCTGGACGTGGTGGTCGAGCATCTGAAGGCCGATGCGCATCTGCTCGGCGACACCGACGAGCGCGCGTTCCTGGTGCTCCTGCGCTCACTCGAATCGGAGCGCGAGGCAGACCGCGCAGCCATGCTTGAGGCGCTTCGGGAGCCTCGCTTCGTGAAGTTGGTGGACAGGCTGGCCGCCGAGACGGCCGCGCCGCCGCTCATTCCGGCCGGAGGCTCGCTGCGAGCGCTGGCCGCGCACGAGTTCCGGCGGCTGCGCAAGCGTGTGCGGTCGCTGGGCGACCATCCTCCCGATGAGGACCTGCACGCGGCCCGAATCGCCGTCAAGCGGGCCCGGTACGCGGCCGAACTCGCGGAGCGCTCGATGGGCAAGGGCGCCACAGCGGTCATCCGTGATCTGAAGGTGCTCCA
>DATCPV010000031.1:0-2573 GCA_036569885.1 Gaiellales bacterium
GGACACGTCCCGCCGCGGCCGTCAACGTGCTCGGCGCGGCCGCCTCCGCTGAAGCGGTCGAGCCGGGGGCGGTGCCCGCCTCACCGGCGGTCGTCGGTGCGACGCCGGTATTCGCATCCATCGCGGGACCGCGTCCCCGTGCCTACCCGCACAGGCTCCTGATCGGGCTGCCGGTGATCCTGGCGCTCTTCGCGGGCGGCGTGTGGCTGGGGAGCATCGTCGGCGGCTCCGGCCAGGCGGCGGCCGCCACCAAGGTCATCAAGGTGCCCGGCAGCCTGGTGACGGTGAACAGCACGAGGACGGTGGTGAGCGTGCCCGGCACGGTCATCGTCGTCAAGAAGGGCAGCGTGGTGACGGTGCCGCCACAAACGCTTGTGGTGCCGCGACACACCCTGACGCGCGTCGTGCATCGGACGCAAACGGTGACGTTCACGCGCCCGGCGAGCACCACCGTGGTTACCACAGCGATCACCATCCCGACGACCATCACCGGGCCGGGCACCACCCTCACCGTGACCGAGACGGCCACCCAGACGGTCACGACGACCGACACCACCGGTACGACGTCGACGACCACCTAGCCGTATGAGTGTGCTGGTCCTCGTCCGGATGAACGGCAACACGGAGCGGCTGCTGGAGGCCGCAGACCGGCTCTCGGCGGCATTCGGCATGCCGCCGGGGCTCACGGCGCAGGTCGCCGCGCCGACCGAAGAGGGCATCGTGATCATGCAGCTCTGGGCGTCCGAGGATCAGCGCCGCGAGGCGAACGAGGGCCCGGGCCACCAGGCGCTCATCGAGAGCGGGATCCTGCGCGAGACGCTCTCGGGCACTTCCGAGGTGTACGAGACCGAGCGCGTGCAGCTGGCGGACGTCGTCCCGGCCCGCCCCCGCCGCCGCAAGCCGGCGGCCCGGGCGAAGGCCGCGACGGCGCCGGCGCCCACCGATACCATGTGACCCCCGCGGGCGTAGCTCAATGGTAGAGCAAGAGCCTTCCAAGCTTTAGATGGGAGTTCGATTCTCCTCGCCCGCTTTCGTTCTTCTCTCGCTCTCTCGCGGACTCCTATGCAGACAAACCTGCGGCACAGGCGGCTTGTGGCAATCATGACTCCACTCTGAGCGCCGGAAATAACGGCCTCGAAACCACTCAGGAGATCGGCCTGTACCACGGCGGCGGGCTCGGCTTAGGCGGGGTTGGCGTTGCCTGGCCGGGCGGTTGCGCGCGGCGGCTTCGCCCATGATCGAGGAAGGCTGGCCGGGTCGATGAGGGCGCTCCCGGCCGGGCCGGCCCATACCGCCTGGTGCAGCGAGCTTCCGCGCAGCAGTTCGTGCCAGGTGAGGAACCACACCGTCCAGCCGTTGCCCCACGATCCTGGGCGGGGACTGCCGGTGATCGTGACCGGGTCGCCGGGGACGGCGAGCTTGTAGTACGTCTCGGCATCGGCCGGGGACATGTTGACACAGCCGTGGCTGACGTTCGTGAAGCCCTGATCGCCGACCGACCAGAAGGCGTCGTGCATGTAGTCACCAGACCACGTGAACCGCACCGACCACGGTACCCAGATATCGTACCCCGGCCCCTTCATCTCCACCGGGTTTGCCTTCTCGATGGTCAGATACGTGCCATTGGGCGTGTCGTCACCGGGACGGCCGGAGCTGATCGGCCAGTCTGCGAACACTCTCCGATCCAGGTAGATGCGTACGTGATGCGTCGCAGTGTTGGCCACCGCGATCAACGACCGGCCGATCGAGAACGTCTGCGTCAGCGTGTGCACGCCGTACACGCCGGCCGCGCCCTCCACCCCGTCCAAGTGCCCGATAAAGTGCACCACAGTGTGTGGGCGCCAGTAGCTGCGCGGCCGGAACTCGACCGTCTGGTCGCCATCCCAATACCACGCCCCAACCACCGGCCTCGACGTGCGCAGCTCGAGCGCCCGTTCCACGGCCCCTCGATGCGTGATCGGCTGGCTGAAGGTGAGCATGATCGGCATGCCGACACCGTACGTTTGCCGATATCCCTCGAAGATCCGGGTCGCGAACGTGAGCGTCGGCACCAGCGTCCGAAACCTGCTCGTCGCCACCACCGTCCGTCCGGCCGGATCGACCGCCGTCGCCCAAACCGTGTACCGGGTCCCCGTGCGAAGCGCCCACCGAGCCCGCCACACTGTGCCCGACGCGCCCAACCTCCCAGCCACCACTCCACCGCCCGTGCGCACCCGCACGCCCGTGATCCGCCCACCCACGACGCGTATCGTGATGCCCGCCCCGGGCTCGGCCTCACTCCCGCCGTCGGCCGGAGTGATCACCAGCCGCGCGGTGCTCGCAGCCGCCGTGGTCGTGGGAGGTGTGGACACGCCCGGCGAGCTCGCCCCGCTGTGGCCGGCGCCCTGACAGGCGCTCACGAGCAGGACGCCCAAGGCGGCCATGACGATCCTCACCCGGGCGCGTCCGTTGCTCACGACACACAATGTACGTCGCTCGGCGGGGTGGCCGTCCGCCGGCGTCCACGTCTCTGCCCACCGAGTACAACGGCCCGGTTCTGCGGCGCCGAACAACGGATCGCAGGCGTGCACGAC
>DATCPV010000032.1:0-2811 GCA_036569885.1 Gaiellales bacterium
GTGCCGAGACGACGCCGCGGCTGGCGCGGACGCGCCCGAACTCGAGCCGCACCTGACCGGTGTGGTCGTCGCCGCCGGTGTGCACCGACCCGGTGGCGACACCGAGCGCCCCGTCGAGGTCGTCGGCCGAGACTGCCGGGAGGTACAGCTCGGCGACGACGCGCTCGTGACGCACGCCGGCGTCGATCCACAGGTAGGTGCCGAGCTCGTCCCCGCGCCGGGCCGGGAGCGCGCTGATCGACCCCGAGATCTGCGTCCAGCTCATTTGGCCTCCAACCACGTGGCGCCGACGCCGATGTCAATTGCGAGCGCCGGGTCGAGCGGATAGGCGCCCGTCATCTCCTCGGCCACGAGCGTGCGCAGCGCAGTGGTCTCGCCGTCGGCCACCTCGAAGAGCAGCTCGTCGTGGATCTGGAGCACGAGCCGCGACCGCCGGCCGTCGTCGCGCAGGCGCCGGTGGATGCCGATCATCGCCACCTTGATGATGTCGGCGGCGCTGCCCTGCATGACCGTGTTCACCGCCAGCCGCTCGCCCAGGCTGCGGGTCTGGTAGTTGGAGGCGCGCAGCTCGGGGATCGGCCGGCGGCGGCCGAAGAGCGTGGTCACGTAGCCGTCCGCCTTCGCGCGCTCGATGGTCGCGGCGATGAACTCGTTCACCCGCGGGAACCGGGCCAGGTAGGTGTCGATGAAGGCCTGAGCCTCCTCGCGGGAGATGCCGAGCTGCTCGGACAGCCCGAACGAGCTGATGCCGTAGATGATGCCGAAGTTGACGGCCTTGGCCTTGTTGCGCTCCTCGCGGGTGAGCTCGGCGGCGGGCTTTCCCAGCACCTGCGCCGCGGTGACGCGGTGGATGTCGTCGCCGCGGGCGAAGGCCTCGTGCAGCACACTCTCGCCCGAGAGGTGCGCGAGGATCCGGAGCTCGACCTGCGAGTAGTCGGCCGAGAGCAGCTTGAAGCCGTCGCCGGCCACGAACGCGCCCCGGATCTCGCGCCCGAGCGGCGTGCGGATCGGGATGTTCTGCAGGTTGGGGCGAATCGACGACAGCCGCCCCGTGGCGGCGGTGGTCTGGCTGAAGGTGGTGTGCAGGCGGCCGTCGGCCGGGTCGATCAGGTCGGGCAGCGGCACCAGATAGGTGTTCAGGAGCTTGGACTGCTCGCGCCACTGCTCGACGACGTCCACGATCGGGTTCAGGTGCCGGATCTTGGCCAGCACACGCGCATCCGTGGAGTAGCCGGTCTTGCCACGGCGGTCCGACGGCAGGCCGAGCCGCTCGAACAGCACCTCGCCCAGCTGCTTCGGCGAGCCGATCGCGAAGGGCCCCCCGGCCAGCTCGTGACAGCGCGCCTCGAGCTCCTCGACCTGGTCGGCGAGCTTGGCGGCGATCTCGGCCAGGCGGTAGGTGTCGACGCGGATGCCCACCGTCTCCATCGCCCCGAGTACGGGCACGAGCGGCAGCTCGATGTCCTGGTAGAGGCTCGTCATGTCCCGTTCGGCCAGGCGCTCGGCAGCGCGTGGGTGCAGGCGCCGCGTCGCCGCCGCAGCCCGCACGAGCGCCGAGGTCTCCTCGTCGGCGGCGACCTGCAGCCCGAGGCCCATCTCCTCGGCCAGATCGTCGATCTCGTACGTCGCCCGCCCCGGGTCGAGCAGGTAGGCGGCGATGGCCGTGTCCCCGGCCGGCACCAGGGCGGGATGCTTGAGGCCGTGGGTGAGCACCCGCCGGTCGCGCAGCGCCTCGACGACCTTGCCGGTGTCTGTCTGCACCACAAGCACATCAGCGCCGTCGCCGGTGACCGCCGCCCGGCCGCCGCCGGCCGCGAGCCCCACCTCGTCGCCGAGCGCCCGCAGCTCGTCGAGGCCGCCCTCGCGCCACTCGAGCTCAACCCCCTCGACCACCTCTGGGGGAGCCCCCGGGACGGCCTCCTCGAGCTCGTCCACGCGCTTCAGGAGCGCCCGGAACTCGAGCGTGCGGAAGAGCTCCTTCATCGTCGAGCGGTCCGGCGGGTGCACCACCAGCTCGCCGAAGTCGACGTCGATCTCGAGGTCGCGGTCGATCGTCGCGAGCTTCTTCGACTTGATCGCGTCGTCCGTCGCCGTGCGCAGGTTGTCGCGCCGCTTCTCGCCCGAGACCGCGTCCAGATTGGCGTAGACGCCCTCCATCGACCCGAACCTCACCAGCAACTCGGCCGCCGTCTTGTCGCCGATGCCCGGCACGCCGGGGATGTTGTCGGACGTGTCGCCCTTGAGGCCGATGAAGTCGGGCACGAGCTCGGGCCCGATGCCGTAGCGCTGGCGGATCCGGTCGGGCGTGTACACGACTACGTCGGAGACCCCGCGCGGGGTCATCATGATGCACACCTGCTCGGAGGCGAGCTGGAACGCGTCGCGGTCGGTCGACACGACGCAAACGCGGTGCCCCGCCTTCTCGGCCTTGGCCGAAAGCGTGCCGATCACGTCGTCCGCCTCGTTGCCCAGCACGCGGAAGTTGCGGTAGCCGAACGCCTCGACCAGCGGCTCGAAGTGCGGCACCTGCTGGCGCAGGAGGTCGGGCATCGGCCGGCGGTGGGCCTTGTACTCGGCGTCGAGCTCGATCCGGGCGGTCGGCTTCTCGTCCCAGGCCACGAGCACGGTGGCGGGCCGGTAGTCGGCCAGGAGCTTCATCAGCATGTTGGCCATCCCCAGCAGCGCATTGGTGGGGAAGCCGTCGACCGTCTGCAGCTCCTCGGGCAGCGCGAAGAACGCGCGATAGGCGAGCCCGTTGCCGTCGACGAGGAAGACGTCGCACTGCTTGGCCGGGGCGTCGTCGAGGTTCAG
>DATCPV010000033.1:0-7091 GCA_036569885.1 Gaiellales bacterium
CCACAGGAGCGGGTGAGGCCAGATGAGATATCGCGATACCGCGAACACCGTCTAGTCCGCTTCTCGAGCCAACTCGGATAGCTCCGGTGAGACCGGGTGAGGTGCCCACGCCTCGCAAACTGCGAGGTCGAGGCGGGGCGCGGATCGCGTCGAAGGCGCGCGCGTGTTCGCAGGACGGCGCTCCCTGGATACGCTGCACCACGAGTGAATCGCCTGCTTTACCCGCTGGTGTTCGTCGCAGGGGCCGGCACCATGGCCACGGAGATGTCTGCCTCGCGGCTGCTGGCGCCGTTCTTCGGCGCCTCGATCCTGGTCTGGGCCAACATCATCGGCCTGATTCTGATCTACCTCTCGATCGGCTACTTCTGGGGCGGCCGGATCGCTGATCGGCATCCCAGCATCCGATACATGTGCAACTTGATCCTGATCGCCGCGATCTCGATCGCCGTCATCCCGTTCATCGCACAGCCGCTTCTTTCCCGTGCGGTGAGCGCGTTTGCCGCGGTGTCCGTGGGCGCCTTCCTGGGATCGTTCTTCGCGTCCATGGCGCTGTTTTCGATCCCGGTCACGCTGCTGGGGATGGCATCGCCGTTTGCGGTCAGGATCGGCGTTGAGTCGGTCGAGAAGGCGGGCGAGGTCGCCGGCCGGTTGTATGCGCTGTCGACCGCCGGCTCGATCCTCGGCACATTTCTGCCTGTTGTCGTCCTGATCCCGTTCATCGGCACTCGCCGCACGATGCTCGCGACCGCGGCCGTGCTGGGACTGGCCGCATCCGCCGGTCTCGGCCGCCGGTATGTGCTGGTACCCGCCGTGGTCGCGGCGATCGCACTGATACCGCCTGGCATGGTCAAACCTGGCAGCGGCGTGATCTGGGAGGGCGAGTCCTCCTACCAGTTCATCCAGGTACAAAAGATCTCCGACCACGGCCGCGTGCTTCATCTCAACGAGGGCTGGGCCGAACACTCGATCTGGTACCCCAAGCGCGTACTCACCGGCGGCTACTGGGATCAGTTCCTGCTGGCGCCCCTGCTGCATGGGCGTGGGTTTCACTCGCTCGCAATGATCGGCTATGCCGGCGGCACCGTGGGCCGCCAGTACGGCGTGTTTTGGCCAAACGTGAACGTGCTTGGGATCGAACTCGATCCGACAGTAACTGCGATCGGTCGCCGCTACTTCGGCCTCGATTCGAACCCGCGCGTGACTGTCAAAACGGCCGACGGCCGACCATATCTCACCACCCACACCACGCGTTACGACGCCATCTTCCTGGATGCCTTCACCCAGCCCTACATCCCCTTCTATCTCACCACCCAGGAGTTCTGGCGGCTCGCCCAGGACCGCCTTCGCTCCGGCGGCATGGTGATGGCGAACGTGGGCACAATTCCCGGCTCCGAACGACTGCCCAACGCTATTGGAGGCACCATGGCCACGGTATTCCCCTACGTCTACCGGTGGCGGATCGGCGGCTTCAACGAGCTCGTGATCGGATTCGATCGGCCGGTCTCCCAGGCACAGTTGGTCGCGCGCCTCGATGGCGCTCCTCCGAAGCTGCAGCCCGCCGCCCGCTTGGCTCAGACGCTGAAGCGGCAGGCCCCGTCGACGGATCCCCTCACCGACGACAAAGCCCCGGTCGAGTGGCTCACCGATCAGTTGATCGTGCGCTACGCCGGTGGCCCCTAGACGCTCGAGCCCAGAGCCGCACAGATCCCACAAAAGAGGGACGAGTGCGGCGATCCGGGGAGGTAAGCTCGTTCCCCGTAGTGGGCCGGAGATACCGTGAGATCGCTCCCCAGGCGAACGAGCTAGCTGCAATTGTCGCCGGGTCGGACGACGCCATCCTCTCGAAGGGCTTGGACGGGACCATTCTGTCCTGGAACGCCGCCGCCGAGCGTCTGTACGGGTTCAGGGCCGCTGAGGCCATCGGCAGCCACGTCTCGATCCTCGTGCCGGATGATCGCCACGCCGAGGTCGATGAGATTCTGCGCCGGATCCGTGTGGGCGATCGGGTCGACCACCACGAGACGATCAGACAGCGCAAGGACGGCAGCCTGCTGCAGGTCTCGGTGAGCGTGTCTCCCGTCCACGACGCGGACGGCCGCATCGTGGCGGCGTCGGTGATCGCACGTGACGTCACCAAACGGTTCGAGGTCGAGCTCGCACTCACAGAGAGCGAACGGCATCGGCGGGCGATCCTGGCCAGCATGCTGCGGGCGGAGGAGGAGGAGCGCAGCCGGATCGCGACGGCGCTTCACGACGACACGGTGCAGGTGATGACCGCGTCGCTAATCGCGATGGACCGGGTCGCGCTGGTCGCGCGCCAGACCGGAAATGAGCGGCTCGAGTCAGCGCTCAGCGTCGCGCGGGCGACGCTCGAGGAGGCGACGGAGCGAACCCGCCGGCTGATGTTCGAGCTCCGCCCGGCCCTCCTGTACGACCATGGACTCGCCGCTGCCCTGCGGGTGCTCGCAGAACAGACCGCGCGGGAGGTGGGCGCCACCGCCACCGTCGTGGGAACCGTCGGACGCTACGAGCACCCCGTCGAGGAGCTGCTCTACCGGTCCGCGCAGGAGGCGCTTGCGAACGTCCGCCGGCACGCCCGCCCCCACAACATCCAGATCACTCTGGCGGAGGAGGCGGACGTGGTCACCGTCGCCGTTCGGGACGACGGCCGCGGCTTCGACGTGGCCGACATCCGCTCGCGCCCCTCCGCGGCACTGCACTTTGGCCTCGACACTCTCGTGGAGCGCGCCCGCGCCGCCGGCGGGTACGTCGACATCGCCTCGGCACCCGGAGAGGGCACCCGGATCAGCATCGCCGTCCCGGGCACAGCCGGCGCGGGCGACCCCGCCTAGTTATTCGGCCTCGCCGCGGTTACCGCGGAGCTTCGTCGCCGCTGCGTACCCGCCGGCCGCGACGATGCCCACACCCACTCCGAGGATGGCCTTGCCGGTGCGACGGCGCTTGGCCCGCGGCTGAGCGCGGTCGGCGATCGTCCCCAGCGCCCGAGCGGCAGCCTGAAGGTCGGCGCGCACCCTCGGGTCAGCCGCGGCTCGGCCGAGACCGAGCTTCCGCGCCCGTTGTGTGCCGCGAGCGACGCGGCGGGTCGCCTTTCGGGCCTGACGCCGCACCCCGCGATCCGATGCGAGCCGCGACACGCGGTCGCCCCAGTCGCGTCCGGATTTGATTACGACCTTGGTTTTCCGTGTTCGTCTCATACCCCTGGTGTTCCCTCGGCGGCTTACGGCTAAACCGGTGCTGGTCAAGCCGGCAGAAGTTCGTGCCGGCATACGGTGATGGCGCGCCGCTCACGGGCTCCCAACGCGGCCGGCAGCACGCCTGCGCTGGTTTCGCCGCAGCGGTAGGACACCACTTCACAGAAACGGCCGTGCGCGGTCGAGAACGTCGCGGTCGGTGCCATACGAGAGCAGTGCCTCGGCCTCGTCGGGCGCGAGCCAGACCACCTCGTCCACATCACGGGCGAGCTCGGCGGTGTCGGCCGCGGCGGCCATCAGGTAGTAGCGCACCGTCTTTGGCCGCCCGTCGGCGACCGTGTAGGCGACGGTGCCGAGATCCCGCTCGATCGTGGCCCGGCGGCCCGTCTCCTCGAGCACCTCGCGGACGGCCGCCGTGGCATCGTCCTCCCCGTCCTCGAGCTTGCCCTTGGGCAGCGACCAGTCGCCGCGGTGGGGCCGGTGGACGACCGCGATCAGCCCGTCCCGGTGGAGTACCCCGCCGGCGGATCGGATCACCGCCGGGTGGCGGCACGCCGAGTCAGCATCGTGGCGCCCCAGAACGCGAGCCCCACTCCTCCGACGAGCACCAGGACGACTCCGGAGAAGATCCAGATGATCCCGCGGCCGCCGCCGATCAGGGCGCCGGACACGAGCATCGCGACGCCGAGCACGCCGAACGCCTGGGTGCACACGAACGGGCCGGGCAGGCCGGCCGGGGTGACGGGCTGCGACGCATCGACGAGCCGGGTCGGGTCGGCGCGATCGCTGCGGCGGCTGCGCTCGGCAAGCCCGACGACACCCGCGAAGAACGCGGCGAAGTAGAGCACCTGCGACCAGAACGACCCGATGTAGTCGTCGACGTAGGTGAAGAAGATGATCAGCGCGACGGCGACGACGGTGCCGCCGACGGCCAGGCCGATCGAGGTCTGCCAGGCGTATACGGTGCGCTCGCTCGACGGCCGGCTCACGGGGCGTAGCGTACACCGCCCGCCGGGGGACGCCGCGGGGGTCCGGCCTATGCTGCGACGCGTGCGACGGGTCGTGATCCTCGGTGCCGGATTCGCCGGCAGCTACGTCGCCCGGCTGCTCGGGCGCCACCGCGCCGACCTCGATGTCACGCTGATCGATCCGCACAACTTCATGCTCTACACCCCCCTCCTGCCGGAGGCCGCATCCGGCACCGTGGAGCCGCGCCACGTTGTCGTGCCGGTGCGGGTGATGTGCCCCCACGCCCGGCTGATGCTCGGGCGCGTCGAGGCCGTCGACCTCGAACACCGCACCGCGACTGTGGAGCGGCCCGAGGGTGGCCAGACCTCGATCGGTTTCGACACGCTGGTGGTCGCCCTGGGCGCGGTCGCTCGCACCGCCCCGATCCCGGGACTGCTCGAGCACGCCGTCGGGTTCAAGAGCGTGGCCGAGGCGATCCGGTTGCGAAACCAGGTCCTCGGCCAGCTCGAGCTGGCGGCGACCGCCCCCGACGAGGCCGAGCGGCGGCGCAGGCTCACATTCGTGTTCGTGGGCGGCGGCTACGCCGGCGTGGAGGCGATGGCCGAGCTGGAGGACCTCTGCCGCGACGCCGGCCGCTACTACCCCGAGCTGCGGGACGTGCCGCGACGGTGGCTGCTCGTCGACCTCGCCCCCCGCATACTGCCCGAGCTCGGCGGCAATCTGGCGCCGTATGCCACCCGCCAGCTCGAGCGGCGCGGCTTCGAGCTGCATCTGGGCACCGGTCTGCGGTCGGCGGACGCAAACGGCGTCGAGCTGACGGACGGCACGGTGGTCCCGACCGCCACCCTTGTGTGGACGGCGGGCGTGCGCCCCAACCCGCTCGCCGCCGGGCTCGGGCTGCCCGTGGACGGGCGTGGCCGCATGCCCGTGGACGAGCACCTGCGCGTGGAAGGACAGGAGTGTGTCTGGGCGCTCGGCGACGTTGCCGCCGTGCCCAATGCGGCCACGCCCGGTCACACCGACCCGCCCACCTGCCAGCACGCCCTGCGCCAGGCCAGGAGGCTTGCGCGCAACATCGCGGCCGACGCGCACAGCCGGCCATTGCGGCCCTACCGCTACCGGATGCTCGGGCAGACCGCCACGCTGGGCCGTCATAAGGGCGTCGCCGAGATGTTCGGGCGGATCAGGCTGCGCGGCTTCGCCGGCTGGTGGTTCACCCGCACCTACCACCTCTACCAGCTGCCGCTCCCGAGCCGCAAGCTGCGCGTCGTCACCGACTGGACGGTGGCCCTGTTCTTCCGCCGAGACGTGGTCGAGCTGGGATCGCTGGGGAAGCCGGTGCCCATGGAGCCGCCGCCACCGCCGCCGTGACCCGGCGGCCGCTCGATGCGGCCAGCACCGCGGCGAGGATGACCGCCACTCCGACGATCTGCCAGCCGGAAGGCGACTCGCCCAGGATGATCGCCCCGAACACGACCGATGCCACCGGCTGCAGCGTCAGCGTGATCGCGGTCAGCGCCGCCGGCAGACGGGTCAGCGAGGCGCTGATCAGGAGCCAGCCGACCACCTGGGAGCCGAGCGCGAGCACCACCAGCCAGCCGGTCGCGCGCCACCCGGGCGTCAGGTCGAGATCGCCCAGCGCGAGGCCGGCGACGGCACACGCAACGGCGCACGACGCGGTCGCATCGCTCAGCGCCCCGGCGGGCCGGCCGTCGCGGCCGCTCTGACGCAGAAGCAGGATGTAGGCCGTGTAGGCGACGCCCGTGAGGCCGCCGAAGATGACACCGGCCAGCGGCCTGGCGCCGTAGGCCGCCGAACCGACGACTCCCGAGATCAGGACAACGCCCGCCAGCACTCCGACGCCCGCGAGCATTGTGCGCCGGCTGGGACGCTCGCCCCAGATCGCCCAGGCCGCCAGAGCCACCATCACCACCTGCGTGTTCGAGAGCACGGTGGCAAGGCCGGCGCCGATGGCGTCGATGGAGTGGTTCCACAGGATCAGGTCGGCCGCGAGCCACAGGCCCGCGATGGCCCCGAGCACGCGCTCGCGGCGGCCGGCAGCCGGGCGAGGACCGCCGCGCCGCTGCTCGAAGCGCGCGACGAGCACCAGCGCAGGGACGGCGTAGAGGCAGCGGAAGAACGCCCCGGTCGACGGTGAGACATGCGCCAACCGGAACAGGATGGCCGAGAACGCAATCGCCAGCGCTCCCGCGGCGGCCTCGAGGGCAACCGCCGGCCGGTGACTGGGCAGATCGGCTAAGCCGCGGCCTGCAGCTGCGCGCACAGTTCGAGCGCGACCTCGACGAAGGCGAGGGCGGCAGGTGAGCGGTAGCGGTCGCGGTGCCACGCCAGGCCGATCAGGCGCGGCGGTAGGCGGCCGCCGAGGTCGATCACGGCCACCCGGTCGTCGGCCTCGTTGACCGCGAGTCGGGGCACGAGCGCGACACCCATCCCGGCGGCGACCATCGCCTGCAGGGTGGCGTTGTCGTCCGAGCGGAACGCCATCCGCGGCACGACGCCCGCCGCCCGCAGGCGGGTCTCGATCTGGTGCACGGTGGTGCAGGTGCGGTACCCGACGAGCGGCATCGCGGCGATCTCGCGAAAGGTCGGCGGAGGGCCGGGCCGGCAGAGCGGCGAGTCGGCTCGGGTGACGAGCACGAACGGGTCGCGGTGCAGCTCGACCGATTCCAGCGTCCGCGCAGGCACCGGCAGCGTCACGAAGGCCAGGTCGAGGCGGCCGTGCTCGACCCCCGCGAGCAGGCTGTCGTCCTCAGCCTCCTCGAGCTGGATCTCAACCGCGGGCCACGCATCCATATACCGGCGCATGAGCTCGGGCAGGATGCGGGCTCCGGCGCTCTGAAACGCACCGACTCGCAGCGTCCCGGTCTCGCCGCCCTGAAGCGCGTCCAT